>NZ_JAALEH010000021.1:0-75949 GCF_011058195.1 Rhodococcus sp. 14C212
GCCCGAGGCCGCAACCCCCGCGCCGAGCCCGGCTCCGGCTTCGCGCCCCGACGCACCCGGCCCCAAGCCCGGCGCTCCGCGCCCGGCTGCCCCGAAGCCGGCCACCCCGCAGGCTCCGGCCGCGCAGGCCGCTCCGCAGGCTCCGGCCGCTCCGCAGGCTCCCGCCGCCCCGCAGGCTCCGGCTCCGGCTCCGGCTCCGCAGGCTCCGAGCGCCGGCCCCAAGCCGGGCGGTCCCCGTCCCGGCCCGAAGCCGCCGCGCGTCGGCAACAATCCGTACTCGTCCGCACCCGCGGAGCGGCCCGCGCCGCGTCCCGGCGCGCCGCGTCCGGTTCCCGGTCAGGGTCGCCCCGCGGCCGGTCCCGGCGGTGCCCGTCCGGCTCCCGGTCAGGGTCGCCCCGCGGCCGGTCCCGGCGGTGCCCGTCCGGCTCCCGGTCAGGGTCGCCCCGCGGCCGGTCCCGGCGGTCCCCGTCCGGCTCCCGGCCAGGGCGGTCCCCGGCCGTCCCCCGGCTCGATGCCCCCGCGTCCGAATCCGGGCGCGATGCCGCAGCGTGCTGCGCGTCCCGGCCCGACCGGTCGTCCCGGGCGTCCCGGCGCACCCGGCGGACGTCCGGCCGGCGGTGGCGGTGGCGGCGGTTACCGCGGTGGCGGTGGCGGTGCTCCCGGCGCCGGTGCCGGCGCCGGTGCCGCCGGTGGTTTCCGCGGTCGTCCCGGTGGCGGTGGCGGCGGCGCCGGCCGTGGTGGCCGCGGCGGAACCGCGGGTGCCTTCGGTCGTCCCGGTGGCGCTCCGCGCCGTGGTCGCAAGTCGAAGCGGCAGAAGCGGCAGGAATACGATTCGATGCAGGCACCGTCGGTCGGCGGTGTGCGGCTGCCGCGCGGCAACGGCGAGACCATCCGTCTCGCCCGCGGCGCGTCGCTGTCCGACTTCGCGGAGAAGATCGACGCGAACCCGTCGGCCCTGGTCCAGGCGCTGTTCAACCTCGGTGAGATGGTCACGGCCACTCAGTCGGTGAACGACGAGACCCTCGAGCTGCTCGGCTCGGAGATGAACTACAACGTTCAGGTCGTCAGCCCCGAGGACGAGGACCGCGAGCTGCTCGAGTCGTTCGACATCACCTACGGCGAGGACGAGGGCACCGAGGAAGATCTCGTGCAGCGTCCGCCGGTGGTGACCGTCATGGGTCACGTCGACCACGGCAAGACCCGCCTGCTCGACACGATCCGCAAGGCCAACGTCCGCGAGGGCGAGGCCGGCGGCATCACCCAGCACATCGGTGCCTACCAGGTGATGACCCACCTCAACGGCGAAGACCGGCTGATCACCTTCATCGACACCCCGGGTCACGAGGCGTTCACCGCCATGCGTGCCCGCGGCGCGAAGTCGACCGACATCGCGATCCTCGTGGTCGCGGCCGACGACGGCGTCATGCCGCAGACGGTGGAGGCGATCAACCACGCGCAGGCCGCGGACGTGCCGATCGTGGTCGCGGTGAACAAGATCGACAAGGAGGGTGCGAACCCCCAGAAGATCCGCCAGCAGCTCACCGAGTACGGCCTGGTCACCGAGGAGTACGGCGGCGACACCATGTTCGTCGACATCTCGGCGAAGCAGGGCCTGAACATCGACCAGCTGCTCGAGGCCGTGCTGCTCACCGCGGACGCGTCCCTCGACCTGCGGGCCAACCCGGACATGGAGGCGCAGGGCGTCGCGATCGAGGCGCACCTCGACCGCGGCCGCGGCCCCGTGGCCACCGTCCTGGTGCAGCGCGGCACGCTGCGCGTCGGCGACTCGATCGTCGCGGGCGACGCGTACGGCCGTGTCCGCCGAATGGTGGACGAGCACGGCGACGACGTCCTCGAGGCGTTTCCGTCGCGTCCGGTCCAGGTCATCGGCTTCACCTCGGTGCCCGGCGCCGGTGACAACCTCGTCGTCGTCGAGGAGGACCGCATCGCACGGCAGATCGCGGACCGCCGCAATGCGCGCAAGCGCAACGCGCTGGCCGCCAAGAGCCGTAAGCGGATCAGCCTCGAGGACCTCGATGCCGCGCTCAAGGAGCACAACGAGCTCAACCTCATCCTCAAGGGCGACAACGCCGGTACGGTCGAAGCCCTCGAGGAGGCCCTCATGGGCATCGAGGTCGGCGACGAGGTGCGCCTGCGGGTCATCGACCGCGGTGTCGGTGGTGTCACCGAGACCAACGTCAACCTGGCCGCCGCGTCGAACGCTGTGATCATCGGCTTCAACGTCCGCGCCGAGGGCAAGGCCACCGAGCTCGCCAACCGCGAGGGCGTCGACATCCGCTACTACTCGATCATCTACCAGGCGATCGACGAGGTGGAGAAGGCCCTCAAGGGCATGCTCAAGCCGATCTACGAGGAGGTCGAGCTCGGCCGCGCCGAGATCCGGGCGATCTTCAAGTCGTCCAAGGTCGGCAACATCGCGGGCTGCATGGTCCAGTCGGGTGTCGTCAAGCGCAACGCGAAGGCCCGTCTGCTCCGCGACAACAACGTGGTCGCCGAGACGGTCACCATCTCGTCGCTGCGGCGCGAGAAGGACGATGTGACCGAGGTGCGGGAAGGCTTCGAGTGCGGTCTGACGGTCACCTACTCCGACATCAAGATCGGTGATGTGATCGAGGCGTACGAGCTGCGCGAGAAGCCGCGCGACTGACGCAGCCGGACACAACCGACGGCCTCGTCGGCGGCGGTGGGCGAGATGATCGCCCGCCGCCGTCGGCGTGCCGGAGGACCGGCACCGGACGACACCGGAGGGTGGATGTATCTCGGGGCACTGGAACTGGACGTCCTGCTCGGTGACGTGCGCTCGCTCAAGCAGAAGCGGTCCGTGATCCGGCCCGTGCTCGCCGAGCTGCGGCGGATGGCGGTCAGCGCCGCCGAGACCGGCGACCAGGACCTCTACCGTCGCGCCGAGATCGGCGTGGCGGTGGCCGCGTCGGCGGTGCCCTATCTCAACGAGGTGCTCGACACGTGCGAGCGGCTCGTCGCCGGCCGCCCGGAGTTGCAGCTGCTCTCCGTACGGCGAAGAATTTTCGGTCCGGAGGACTGACCGGACCGGGGGAACAACATGTGGTCGCCGCCGGCGGCCGGGGAGAGGAACCGACTGACATGGCCGATCCAGCACGGGCACGTCGACTGGCCAAGCGCATCGCCACGATCGTCGCCACGGCCATCGATCACGAGATCAAGGATCCGCGGCTGACGTTCGTCACCGTGACCGACGCGAAGGTCACCGCGGATCTGCACGACGCCACCGTCTACTACACCGTCCGCGGCGAGGACCTGGACACCGAACCCGACCTGGCCGCGGCCGCCGCAGGCCTGGAGAAGGCCAAGGGCGTGCTGCGCTCGAAGGTCGGCGCGGGCACCGGGGTGCGATTCACCCCCACCCTGACGTTCGTCACCGACACCGTGCCGGACACCGCCCGGCACATGGAGGAACTTCTCGAACGGGCACGTGCCGCCGACGAGGAACTCGCCAAGGCCCGCGAGGGCGCCGCTCCCGCCGGCGAGCCGGATCCCTACAAGGAACCACGGGCGCGTCCCGACGACGGTGACGACCTGTAGCGCACCGATGGCCGAGTCGATGCAGGCCGCCACGGCGGTCGATCTGCGCGACGCCGTCGCGCTCCTCGAGGACGCCACCTCGGTGACGATCCTCTGCCACGTCCAGCCCGACGCCGACACCTTCGCCAGCGGCCTGGCGCTCGGCACGGTGCTCGAGCGGCGCGGCATTCCGGTGCAGGTGGCGTTCGCGTCCCCGGCGGCCGTCCCCGCCTCGATGCGCGACCTGCCCGGCGGGCACCTGCGGGTGCCCGCCGGGCAGGTGCGCCGCGAGGTCGACCTGCTCGTCACCGTGGACTGCGGCACGGCCGGCCGGCTCGGGCATCTCGCGGACCGGCTGGCCGGAGCGAAGCGCACCCTGGTGATCGACCACCACCGCTCCAACACCCGGTTCGGCACCCACAACCTGATCGACGAGGCCGCCGAATCCACTACCGCCGTGCTCGCCGAGCTGTTCGACGAGTGGGGCGTGGAGATCGACGCGGACCTCGCCCACTGCTTGTACGCGGGGCTGGTCACCGACACCGGCTCGTTCCGGTGGGGACGCGCCGGGGGGCACCGTCTGGCCGAGCGCCTGCTGGCCACCGGCATCGACGGGGCCGCCATCACGCGACGGCTCCTCGACACGCATCCCTTCGGGTGGCTGCCGATGCTGGCGAAGGTGCTCGCGTCGGCGACGCTCGTGCCCGACGCCGCCGGCGGACGCGGACTCGTCCACGCGACGGTGTTGCGCGCCGATTCGGCGCACCTCGGCGCCGAGGAGGTCGAAAGCGTCATCGACATCGTCCGGACCACCGCCGAAGCGGAGGTCGCCGCCGTGTTCAAGGAGTGCGGCCCGGACGTGTGGACCGTGTCCCTGCGCTCGAAGAACGACATCGACGTCTCCGTCGCCGCCACCGCCCTCGGCGGCGGCGGGCATCGGTTCGCCTCCGGATACACCGCGTACGGCGACCGCGACCGGGTCGTCACGGCGCTGCGCGCAGCGCTGGACTGACGGTGCCGGCGCCACAGCCGCGGGACACCGCCGGCCCGGAACCGGACGCGCCCCCGCACGTCGTTCCCGAGGCCACCGCCCGGCGCATCCTCGGGCTCGCGGTGCCGGCCCTCGGGGTGCTCGCCGCCGAGCCGCTGTACCTCCTGTTCGACCTCGCCGTCGTCGGCCGGCTCGGCGCGCTCGCGCTCGCGGGCCTCGCCATCGGCGGCCTCGTCCTCGCCCAGGTCAGCACCCAGCTGACCTTTCTGTCCTACGGGACCACGGCCCGCGCCGCCCGCCTCCACGGCGCCGGCCGGCGCGACGCCGCCGTCGCCGAGGGCGTGCAGGCCACCTGGCTCGCGCTCGGTGTCGGTACCGCGATCCTGCTCGTCGGGCAGGTACTGGCGGATCCGGTGGCCGCGCTGATCGCCGGGGACCCGGACATCGCCGCCGCCGCGGTGTCGTGGCTGCGGGTCGCCCTGTTCGGCGCGCCGCTGATCCTCGTCGGGCTCGCCGGCAACGGCTGGATGCGAGGCGTGCAGGACACCGCCCGCCCGCTGCGGTACGTGCTCGCCGGGCTCGCGCTCTCGGCGGTGCTGTGCCCGCTGCTCGTGCACGGCCTGCTCGGCGCCCCCCGCTGGGAACTCGCCGGTTCCGCCGTCGCCAACGTCGCCGGACAGGGCCTCTCCGCGGCCCTGTTCGTCGGGGCACTGCTCCGGGCCGGTGTGCCGCTGCGGCCCCGTCGCGCGGTGATCGTGGCGCAGTTGCGCCTCGGCCGCGATCTGATCGCCCGCAGCCTCGCCTTCCAGGCGTGCTTCCTGTCCGCGGCCGCGGTGGCCGCCCGCTTCGGTGCCGCGGCCGTCGCGGCGCACCAGGTGGTGCTGCAGCTGTGGAACTTCGTCGCGCTCACCCTCGACTCGCTCGCCGTCGCCGCGCAGGCCCTGGTGGGTGCGGCGCTCGGGGCGGGGGCCCGGTCCGGCGCGAAGCGCCTGGCGTGGCGGATCACCGCGTGGTCCACGGTGTTCGCCACCGGCCTGGCCCTGGTGTTCCTGCTCGGCGGCGATGCGATCCCGGCGCTGTTCACCGGCGATCCGGCGGTCCTCGAGCAGATCGACGTCGCCTGGTGGTTCTTCGTCGCGCTCATGCCCGCCGCCGGAGTCGTGTTCGCGCTCGACGGGGTGCTTCTCGGCGCCGGCGACGCCGCCTTCCTGCGCACCGCCACGCTCGCGTCCGCGCTGTTCGGCTTCCTGCCCGTCGTCTGGTGCTCGCTGGTGTGGGGCTGGGGACTCGCGGGTATCTGGACGGGGCTTACGGTGTTCATCGTGTTCCGCATGGCGGCCGTCGTCTGGCGGACCCGGTCGGGGCGGTGGGCCGTGACCGGTGCGGACCGGCAGATCCGGCGCGAGACGGTACGGGACGAGACAGAAGGGGAGGACCGGTGACGGGGAAACTCTGGGCGGTCAGCGACATCCACGTCGGACATCGAGGCAATCGCCCCGTCACCGAGGATCTGCACCCCGAATCCCCGGACGACTGGTTGATCGTCGCCGGCGACGTCGCCGAGAAGTCCGACGACATCCGCTGGGCGCTGTCGCTGCTGCGCAGCCGTTTCGCGAAGGTGATCTGGGTTCCCGGCAACCACGAGCTGTGGACCACCGCCAAGGACCCGGTGCAGATGCACGGCGCCGCCCGGTACGACTACCTCGTCACGATGTGCCGCGAACTCGACGTGCTCACCCCGGAGGACCCGTATCCTGTGTGGCACGGGGAGGGCGGGCCGGTGACACTCGTGCCGATGTTCCTGCTCTACGACTACTCGTTCCTGCCCGAGGGCACCACGACGAAGGCCGAGGGCCTGGCGCTCGCCCGCGAACGCAACGTCGTCGCCACCGACGAGTTCCTTCTCTCGCCCGACCCGTACGTCACCCGCGACGTGTGGTGCCGCGTGCGGCTCGACGACACCCGCAAGCGCCTCGACGCCCTCGACCCGGCGCTGCCGACGGTGCTGATCAACCACTTCCCGCTGGTCCGCGAACCCACCCGGATGCTGTTCTACCCGGAGTTCTCCCTGTGGTGTGGCACCACCGAGACCGCCGACTGGCACCTGCGCTACCGCGCGTTGTGCGCCGTGTACGGGCACCTGCACATCCCGCGTACCACGTACTACGACGGCGTCCGCTTCGAGGAGGTCTCCCTCGGCTATCCACGGGAATGGCAGCGCCGGGGTCTGCCCGAGCCGCTGCTGCGCCAGATCCTGCCGGTGCCGGAGTATCCGCCGGGATCGCTGAACAAGTGGGGTGGGCACTTCCGGGTGACCCCCGAGATGGAAGCCGAAGTCGAGAAGATGCGCGCCGAGCGCACCGCACAGAACACGCGCGCTGAGCGCACCGCACAGAACACGCGCGCTGAGCGCACCGCACAGGACACGCGCGCCGGGCGCGCTGGGGAGCTGCGATGACCGACCCGACGACCTCGACCCGCACCGGGCTGATCACCCGGATCCTGCCCGACGGCATCGCCGCCGCTGAGTTGTTCGAGGACCCGCCCGGCCTGCGGCCGCACCCGCAGGAGGAGGCGCTCGTCGCCCGTGCGGTGGAGAAGCGGCGCCGGGAGTTCGCCGGGGCGCGGCACTGCGCACGGCTCGCCATGCGCCAGCTCGGGATGGAGCCCGGGCCGGTGCTCAAGGGCGACAAGGGGGCGCCCGTATGGCCGCGGGGAGTTGTCGGCAGCCTCACCCACTGCGACGGCTACCGCGGCGCCGTCCTGGCCTACGCGCTGCAGGTGCGGTCGCTGGGGATCGACGCCGAACCGCACGGCCCCCTGCCCGACGGGGTGCTCGAGGCGGTGTCCCTGCCGCAGGAGCGCACCTGGCTCGCCGGCACCGAGCCGAGCCTGCACTGGGACCGCCTGCTCTTCTGCGCCAAGGAGGCCACCTACAAGGCGTGGTTCCCGCTCACCGGGCGCTGGCTGGGCTTCGAGGACGCCCACATCACGTTCGAGCGCGACGGCGCGGCCGCCGTACCGGGCGCGTCCGCGTCGGGTACGTTCCGTTCCGACCTGCTCGTACCCGGCGACACCCGCCAGGGTGCGCCGCTGTCGGCGTTCGACGGGCGGTGGTTGATCGCCGACGGGCTGGTGCTCACCGCGATCGTCGTGCGCTGACACCGGGGCCGCCGCGGCAGGTGGCAGAATCGGGCCCCGTGTCTGCCTCCGAGAACCCCGCCCTCGCCCGTGCCGGCCTGCTCGTCGTCGACAAGGACCCGGGCATGACCAGCCACGACGTGGTGGCCCGCTGCCGGCGGCTGCTCGGCACCCGCAAGGTCGGTCATGCCGGCACCCTCGACCCGATGGCGACGGGCGTGCTCGTGCTCGGGGTGGAGCGCGCGACGAAGATGCTGGGCCTGCTCGCCCTCACGACCAAGGCGTATTCGGCGACGATCCGGCTCGGGCAGAGCACCGTCACCGACGACGCCGAGGGCGAGGTGCTCGCGACCACCGACGCCTCCGCCGTCGCGGACGAGGCGATCGAGTCGGCCGTCGCCGCGCTCACGGGGGAGATCTCCCAGGTGCCCGCGAGCGTCAGCGCGATCAAGATCGACGGCAAGCGCGCCTACGCCCGGATGCGCGAGGGGGAGGCCGTCGAACTGGCGGCCCGGCCGGTCACGGTCTCGCGGTTCGAGGTGCTGTCCCGGCGGACCACCTCGCACGAGTTCGTCGATCTCGACGTCGAGGTGGAGTGCTCGTCCGGCACCTACATCCGGGCGCTGGCCCGCGACCTGGGGACCGCGCTGGGTGTCGGCGCGCACCTGACCGCGCTGCGGCGCACCCGGGTCGGCCCTTTCGGGCTCGAGCACGCCCGCACCCTTGCCCAGCTCGAGGAGAGTCCGACCGTGAGCCTGGACATCGACGCAGCCGTCCGAACCGCGTTCCCGTGCCGCGACGTCACCGAAGCGGAGGCGGGACTGCTGGCGAACGGCCGGTGGCTGGATCCGGTGGGAATTCCCGGTGTGTACGCGGCGATCGACCCGTCCGGCCGGGCCGCGGCGCTGCTGCAGGAGAAGGGCAAGCGGGCCTCGGCGGTGTTCGTCGTGCGCCCGGCCACCATGTAGCGGTGTGTCCTTCTTCGGGCTGCTCCCGCCGCTCGAAGGACACACCGGCGGCGCAGCCGCCTACACCAGCCAGATCGCGTCGGCCGCGGGATGCCCGAGGTCGACCGTGGTGCCGCCGTCGCCGCCGATGCGGACCGAGACGGTGCCCGCGAAGTCGCGGCGTTCGACGACCCGGATGTCGGTGTCGAGGGCTATGCCCACGTCGTCGAAGTAGCGCAGCATCGCCGGGTCCGCGTCCGAGATACGGGCGACGCGGCCGTGCTCGCCGTCGACGAACGCGCTGAGCTGCCGGGCCGGGGGAGTGGGGATCGTGCCGTCGTCCGCCGGGATCGGGTCGCCGTGCGGGTCCCGCTCGGGATGGCCGAGTTTGGCGTCGATGGCGGCGACGAGGCGGTCGGAGACGGCGTGCTCGAGGACCTCGGCCTCGTCGTGCACCTCGTCCCAGCCGTAGCCGAGTTCCTGGACCAGATACGTCTCGAGCAGACGGTGCTTGCGGACCATGGCCACGGCGGCCGCGCGCCCGGCCTCGGTGAGGGAGATCGCGCCGTAGCGGGCGTGGTCGACGAGGCCCTGATCGGCGAGCTTGCGGACGGCCTCGGAGACGGTCGACGCCGACACCCCGAGCTTCTCCGCGAGCAGCTTCGTCGAGACCTTCTCGCCCGACCATTCCCGCACGGTCCAGATGATCTTGAGGTAGTCCTGCGCGACCGGCGTCAGCGTGTCCGCCGTCGCCACCTCGGTCGTCCCGCTTCTCTCGCCCACGGGGACAGCTTAGGCAAGTCTCACCGCGGATTCATCCGCGTCGCGCAGCCGCGCCCGCCGTCGCAGCGCCCCCGTGATCAGTCCCTGGTGCGGCGAGAAGAGGTAGGCCACCGTGAACACGACGGCCTGCGCCAGCACGACGACACCGCCGGTGGAGGCGTCGGTGTAGTAGCTGACGTACACCCCGGCCGCCGATGTCAGCGCAGCCAGGGTGGGGGCGAGCACCAGCATCCGCGACAGCCGTTCGGTGAGCAGGTACGCCGTCGCGCCGGGGATGATCAGCATCGCCACGACGAGGATCACCCCGACGGCCTGGATGGCGGCGACGATGGTGACCGCGAGGAGAGCGAGCAACAGGGCGGACAGCCGGGCCGGGGAGATCCCGAGGGCGTGGGCCTGCCCCCGGTCGAACGCGAACAGGGTCAGGTCGCGGCGCTTGGCGATCAGCACGACGAGCACCATTACCGCGAGGGCGGTGACCTGCCACATGTCCTCGGTGGCCAGGCCCAGCAGGTTGCCGAAGAGCACGTGGTGCAGGTCCACCTGGCTCGGGTTCTTGGAGATCAGGACGACGCCGAGGGCGAACAGCGTCGTGAACACCACGCCGATCGCGGCGTCCTCCTTGACCTTGGTGGTGCTGCGCACGAGCCCGATCAGGGCGACGGCGGCCCCGGCGAACAGCAACGCGCCCAGGGCGAACGGCGCCCCCACCAGGTAGGCCAGTACCACCCCCGGCAGCACGGCGTGGGAGACGGCGTCGCCCATCAGCGACCAGCCGATGAGCACGAGCCAGCAGCTGAGCAGGGCACACACGGCCGTGGCGGCCACCGCGACGACGAGCGCACGCTGCATGAAGCCGTACTGCAGCGGTTCGACGATCAGTTCGACGAGGTTCATAGCGCCTCCTGGGGAACGTGGGGGGCCAGGGGATCGACGCCGAAGGCGCGGGCGAGGTTCTCCGGCCGGAGCACCTCCTCCGGGGCGCCGTGGACGAGGATGCGACGCTGCAGCAGTGCGGCCTCGTCGCACAGTGTCGACAGCCCGGCGAGATCGTGGGTGGCGACGAGGATCGTGTGCCCGGAGCCGGCGAGATCCCGGATCACGCCGGTCAGCGCCGCCTCGGTGCGTTTGTCCACCCCGGCGAACGGCTCGTCGAGCAGCAGCAGGGGAGCGCCCTGGGCGATGGCACGGGCGACGAAGACCCGCTTGCGCTGACCGCCCGAGAGCTGCCCGATCTGCCGGTGCGCGTAGCCGGCCATGTCGACCCGTTCGAGCGCGGCCCGGACCGCGGCGTGATCGGCAGGCCGCGGCCGGCGCAGCCAGTTCTGGTGGCCGTAGCGGCCCGTCATCACGACTTCGCCCACACTGATGGGAAAGTCCCAGTCGACGGCCTCGCTCTGCGGCACGTACGCGACGGCTCCGGCCTTGCGGGCGGTGACGGTGTCGGCGCCCCCGATGGCCACGGTGCCGGCGCTCGGTCGCACGATGCCCATGATCGCCTTGAAGAGGGTCGACTTGCCCGAGCCGTTGGTGCCGACGAGCCCGCACACCCGGCCGGTGGTGAGGGTCAGGTCGACGCCGTCGAGGGCGGTGACGGTGCGGTAGTGCACGCTCAGGCGGGAGACGGCCAGTGCGGGGGCGGGTGTCGCGGTCATGGGCGCAGCCCTTCGGTAATGGTGCGGACGTCGTGCCGGAGCAGCTCGAGGTAGGTCGGCACGGGGCCGTCCGGCTCGGAGAGCGAGTCGACGTACAGCGTTCCGCCGAACCGGGCACCGGTGTCCTCGGCGACCTGCCGCTGGGCCTTGTCCGAGACGGTGGACTCGCAGAACACGGCGGGCACGGCGTTGGCCCGGACGAAGTCGACCGTGCGGGCGATCTGCTGCGGGGTGCCCTGCTGGTCGGCGTTGACCGCCCACAGGTAGGCCTCGCTCAGGCCGGCGTCGCGGGCCAGGTAGCTGAAGGCGCCCTCGCAGGTGACCAGCGCTCGGTGATTCGGTGGCAGCACGGCCAGGTCGGCGACGAGCTGTTCGTGCACCGCCTGCAGTTCGGCGCGGTACGCCGCGGCGTTGGCGGCGTAGTCGGTGGCGTGCTCGGGGTCGAGCTCGGCGAACGCGGCGGCGATGTTGTCGACGTACGTCTGGGCCGCCAACGGGGACATCCACGCGTGCGGGTTGTGCCGCCCCGCGTAGGCGTCCTCGCCGATCGGCAGCGGCGGGACGCCTTCGCTGAGGACGGCGTGGGCGGCGTCGGTGTCGGCGAGGAACTGTTCGAACCAGCGCTCGAGGCCCAGGCCGTTGTCGAGGACGAGGTCGGCCCGGGTGGCGTAGCGCAGATCGCCCGGAGTGGGCTCGTAGCCGTGGACCTCGGCGCCGACCTTGGTGATCGACTCGACCCGCAGGTGTTCCCCGGCGACGTTGCGGGCCATGTCCGCGAGCACCGTGAAGGTGGTCAGCACCAGGGGACGATCGTCGTCGGAACTCTGCGCCGAGCCGCAGCCCGCCAGGACCGCCGCGGCCGCGAACACCACGGCAATTTTGCGGAGTCCAACGAAAATGTTCGGCATACCGAAATTATGGCGGTGTGCTGTCGGCGTTGTCCATGCGACGTCCCGGGCGAGCCGGAGATGACCGTCCGGGCGCCGGGTCGTAGGCTGCGCTTGTGCAGAGATGGCGAGGTCTCGACGAAATTCCTGCGGATTGGGGTCGTTGTGTCCTGACGATCGGGGTGTTCGACGGTGTGCACCGCGGGCACCAGCAGCTGATCGCGCGGGCGGTGAAGTCGGCGAAGGAACGCGGCACGGCCAGCGCCCTGATGACATTCGACCCGCACCCGATGGAGGTCGTGCGGCCGGGCAGTCACCCGGCGCAGCTCACGACCCTGGCGCGGCGAGCCGAACTGGCGGAGGAACTCGGCATCGACGTCTTCTGCGTCATGCCGTTCACCCCCGAGTTCATGAAGCTGTCCCCGGAGCGGTACGCCCACGAGATCCTCGTCGAGCGGCTCCACGTGGCCGAGGTCGTCGTGGGCGAGAACTTCACCTTCGGCAAGAAGGCCGCCGGCAACGTGGACCTGCTGCGCACCATCGGTGAGCGCTTCGGCTTCGCCGTTCAGGGCCTGACCTTGCTCAGCGAACATGCGGTGACGTTCTCGTCCACCTACATCCGCTCGTGCGTCGACGCCGGCGACGTCGCCGCCGCGGCCGACGCGCTGGGCCGCCCGCACCGCGTCGAGGGCGTCGTGGTGCACGGGGACGGCCGCGGCCGCGATCTCGGCTTCCCCACCGCGAACGTCGCGCCGCCCATGTACTCGGCCATTCCCGCGGACGGCGTCTATGCCTGCTGGTTCACCGTCCTCGGCCCGGGTAGCGGGGGGCTCGGCACCGTCACGCCGGGGGAGCGGTACCTCGCCGCCGTGTCGGTGGGCACCAATCCGACCTTTTCCGGGCGCACCCGCACCGTGGAGGCGTTCGTCCTCGACGAGGAGGCCGACCTGTACGGCCAGCACGTCGCGGTCGACTTCGTCGAGCGGCTGCGCGGCATGGAGCGGTTCGAATCGGTGGAGGCCCTCATCTCGGCGATGCACCGCGACGCCGAGCGGGCCCGCGAGGTGCTCGAGCGCGCTCGCGGCTAGGGCGTGTCGACCACGTGCTCGATGCCCGCGGTGTCGCCGCCGCGGTGAGCGCGGTGGTGGAGCAGGCCTGTTCCGCCCGTCGGGGGTGGGGGAGCAAGTCTTGTGCGCAGCGCGCCCGCGTCGGCAAGGATGGGTCCGATCCCTGAAACGGGAAAGAAGGCGTCGACGCGATGACGAAGTACCTGATCTCGTTCCCGAGTGGCGCCATGGTCGTTCCCGACGAGGGTCTGCAGGCAGTGTCGGATGCGGCGCACGCGGTGGTGGAGGAGGCGAAGGACGCCGGCGTCTGGGTGTTCGGCGGTGGAATCGACGAGAGCGTTCCGCCGGTCCTGGTCGATGGGGATGGCACGGTGACCGAGGGCACGTACCCGCAGACGAAGCAGCTCGAAGGCGGCTACGCGGTACTGGAGTTGCCCTCCCGCGAGGCGGCACTGGAATGGGCTGCGAAGATCGCGGTGGCCTGCCGGTGCGCGCAGGAGGTGCGCGCATTCCAGTACGATCCCGCCAGCTGACGGGGGTTCGACCTCCCGGGAATCGCATTCGGCTTCGGCCGCACCCCTTCGCGCCCCAACGCCGTCCACAGGTGGCAAGACCGGCACCGCCGCCACGTGCACCGCGACCGGCTCGCTCGCTCGGGGGCGCCCTGGACCCGTTCATGACGACCACACACTGTTCAACCGGTGGGCGGAGGACGGCACCTGGGAGAAGCTGCCGGGGGCCGGGGGCGGAAGCAGGCCGACGCAGTCGGCAGGATCGACTGGATCGTGCCGATCGACTCGGCGATCGCACGCGTGCATCAGCACGGCACCACCCTTGCCCGGGACGCGGCGGGCTCTGCCGAATCACAGGAATCCGCGGGCCGAGCCGCCTGATCCCGCGATAGTCCGGTCCCGCGGTCGTCCGGTCCCGTGGCGGGCTGACCAAAGGTGCATCTGGTCGCGGATAGGCGTGGAAGGCCGCTGGGCATGGTCGTCACCGGCGAAAACGTGAACGACACCGCGATGACGGCCGCGGTCCTCGAAGACATTCGCGTGCCGACGTGATCAACACGGCCTGGGGCCGTTCCGGCCCGGGCCCCGCCCCGATCGGGGACAATTCCCGGTGTGTCGATACGTCACTGGCGACACGCGCGCCTCACCTGGGCGGACGCCGCCAACTATTACGAGTCGAAATCGGGCCGGCCGACCGACTGGTCCGCATTCGTCGTGTTCGACGAGCGGGACGGTGCGATCCGCGGCCCCGAGGACGCGTCCGCTCACCTGCGCTCCCGGGCGCATCTGGTGACCGTGCTGGACCGGCGCATCGTCGAGGCGCCCGGCCGGCTGGACTACCCGTACTGGGTGCGGGCGCAACTGCCGCCCGAGCAGCGCATCGAGTACCACGAGTGGGCCGGCGGCTCGTTCACCGCGTGCATCGACGCCATCGCCGACCTCTGCGCGGACCCGCTGGACGTCCGGCGGTGCGCGTGGCGCCTGCACGTCTTCGTCGCGGTGTCCGACCCGGACGATCCGGCGGCGACCGTGACGGTCGTCGTGCTGCAGGTCAGTCACGCCGTGATGGCAGGCTCGGCGCTGCCCGCCTTCCTCGGCGCGCTGTTCGGCGCGGACGGGCACCCGCTGCGCGTTCCCGGCCTGGCGCCGGCGGCGGCGCGACCGCACCACGTCGCCGCAGCGGTCTCGGGTGTCGCGCGCTTCGCCCGCTGGTACCTGCAGTTCGGCGCGGTCCTGGTGCGGCGCGCGGCGTCGGCGCGGTCCGCGGACACCCCGGCGGTCCCGTTTCCGGCGGCGCGGTCCGCAGCGGTGCTCGCCCGGGCTCCCGGGCCCGACCGGGTGATCCGGATCGTCCGCCCCGACCTCGGCAGTCTCGTCGGCCGGACCTACACCGTGACGGCCATGGGCGTGGCGGCGGTGTCCCTCGCAATGCAGCGCTACTTCGGCGAGCGCGGCCGGCCCGTCGTCGATGCCCACGTCGCGGTTCCGGTCGCGCTCGGCGCGGCCGGTGCCGCGCTGGGCGTCAATCGGCTGACTGCCGCGATTGTTCCGTTGTGTACCGACGTCGCCGATCCCCGCGACCGGGTGGCGGCCGTGGCCGACGCGCTCGCCGGCGAACGGCGGGTCGCGACGTCCCCCGAGGTGCTGCGCCGCCTCGCGGGTGCGGGTGCGGTGCCGTATCCGCTGTACCGCCGGGTGGCGGACCGGCGCGACCGTGCGGCGTCGGCGGGCGGGGTCGCGGCACCCGCCGAGACCGCGGTCACCAGTGTCGACTGCGGCGCCGACGCCGGCTGGACCTACGGCGGCGGAACGTTCCGTTTCGTCGCAGGCATCCAGTCCCTCCGGCCGGGCATGGGTCTGGTGCACTCCTTCAGCCGGGCCGGCGAATCGCTCGCCGTCACGGTCATGAGCTCGCCGCTGCTGATGCCGGACCTCGATCGGTACGCGACCCTCCTCGAGGAGGGGTTCGCCGAGGTGATCGAGGCCACCGGCGGCCGCCGATCCGGCACCGGATCCCACCGCTGAGGGCGGTCGGGGACGGCGCGCGCACCTCTGGTACGCTCATCCGCTGGTGTGTGCTGCGGTTCGCGGTGGCTGCACCGACGGGCCTCGGCCCGTTCCACGAAGCGCGCGGACGTCATCGATCAGGAGTATCCCAGTGGCATTGACCACCGAGCAGAAGAAGCAGATCCTCGGCGAGTACGGCCTCCACGAGACCGACACCGGATCGCCCGAGGCGCAGGTCGCGATGCTCACCAAGCGCATCCAGGACCTGACCGAGCACCTGAAGCAGCACAAGCACGACCACCACTCCCGCCGCGGCCTGCTGCTGCTGGTCGGTCGTCGTCGCCGGCTGCTCAAGTACGTCGAGAAGGTCGATGTCAACCGCTACCGTTCGCTGATCCAGCGTCTGGGTCTGCGCCGATAGGAGCGCAGCGAAGCGACGACGCGCTCTGCGTTCGCTGATCTTTCCGATAGCCAACGAGGCAATGCTTAGACTGAGCCTCGTTGGCTATCGGTGTTTGGCCGCTGTGCGGCCGGAGGTGGGTGACGTGCCCACCGGACACCGGCAGCGGCACCCGCGGACGGCGACACCGCCCGCGGAACCGTATGCACCGAAGGTGTCGGTCTTCGGTAGTGACCTTCCGGACCCGGTCCGGACGGTTTCGATCGACGACCGCCTCCGCACGCTCGGCCCGTGAGACGCGGGCACGGGCGATCGGTGCGCAGCCGCAGCCACGAGGGTTGTGGCGCCCGCGCGGGTACGGCGAAGACGAGAGGGAAGAGAAGAGTAGAGATGACCAGCAATTCAGCAGTCGAGATCGACGAGGGCGTGTTCGAGTCCGTCGCAGTCCTCGACAACGGGTCCTTCGGCACCCGCCAGATTCGTTTCGAGACCGGCCGCCTCGCCCAGCAGGCCGCCGGCTCCGTCGTCGCGTACCTCGACGACGAGACCATGCTGCTGTCGGCGACGAGCGCCAGCAAGCAGCCCAAGGAGCACTTCGACTTCTTCCCGTTGACGGTGGACGTCGAGGAGCGCATGTACGCCGCGGGCCGCATCCCCGGCTCGTTCTTCCGTCGCGAGGGCCGGCCCTCCACCGACGCGATCCTGACCTGTCGCCTCATCGACCGCCCGCTGCGCCCGTCGTTCGTCGACGGCCTGCGCAACGAGATCCAGGTCGTGGTGACGGTGCTCAGCCTGAACCCGAACGACCTGTACGACGTCGTCGCGATCAACGCCGCGTCGGCGTCCACCCAGATCGCCGGCCTGCCGTTCTCCGGCCCGGTCGGCGGCGTGCGGGTCGCGCTGATCACCTCCGAGGAGAACAAGACCGGCCAGTGGGTCGCGTTCCCGACGGTCGAGCAGCTCGAGAATGCCGTGTTCGACATGGTGGTCGCGGGCCGCATCGTGGGTGGCGGCGACAACCCCGAGACCGCCGACGTCGCGATCATGATGGTCGAGGCCGAGGCCACCGAGAACGTCGTCGAGCTGGTCGCCGGCGGTGCGCAGGCACCGACCGAGACCGTCGTCGCCGAGGGCCTCGAGGCTGCCAAGCCGTTCATCGCGCGGCTGTGCGTCGCCCAGCAGCAGCTCGCCGCCGCGGCCGCGAAGCCCACCGGTGACTTCCCGGTGTTCCCGGCCTACGAGACCGACGTGTACGAGGCCGTCGAGGCCGCAGCGTCGACCAAGCTGGCCGAGGCGCTGACCATCGCCGGCAAGCAGGAGCGCGACGAGCGGACCGACGAGGTCAAGGTGGAGGTCCTCGAGCAGGTGGCCCCGAATTTCGAGGGCCGCGAGAAGGAGATCGGCGCGGCGTTCCGCTCGCTCACCAAGAAGCTGGTCCGGCAGCGGATCCTGCGGGACAAGTTCCGCATCGACGGCCGCGGCATCACGGACATCCGCGCCCTGTCCGCCGAGGTCGCGATCGTGCCCCGGGCCCACGGCTCGGCGCTGTTCGAGCGTGGCGAGACCCAGATCATGGGTGTCACCACACTGGACATGGTGAAGATGGCGCAGCAGATCGACTCGCTCGGTCCCGAGACCAGCAAGCGGTACATGCACCACTACAACTTCCCGCCGTACTCCACCGGTGAGACCGGCCGCGTCGGCTCCCCGAAGCGCCGCGAGATCGGCCACGGCGCCCTCGCCGAGCGGGCCCTGATCCCGGTCCTGCCCAGCCAGGAGGAGTTCCCCTACGCGATCCGTCAGGTCTCCGAGGCGCTCAGCTCGAACGGCTCCACCTCGATGGGCTCGGTGTGTGCCTCGACGCTTTCGCTGCTCAACGCCGGTGTGCCGCTCAAGGCCCCGGTCGCGGGCATCGCGATGGGTCTGGTCTCCGACGAGGTCGACGGTGAGACCCGCTACGTCGCGCTGACCGACATCCTCGGCGCCGAGGACGCGTTCGGTGACATGGACTTCAAGGTGGCCGGCACGAAGGATTTCGTCACCGCGCTGCAGCTCGACACCAAGCTCGACGGGATCCCGTCGCAGGTGCTCGCCGGGGCGCTGTCGCAGGCGCACGACGCCCGCGCCACCATCCTCGAGGTGATGGCCGAGGCCATCGAAACCCCGGACGAAATGAGCCCGTTCGCTCCCCGGATCACCACCATCAAGGTGCCGGTGGACAAGATCGGCGAGGTCATCGGCCCCAAGGGTAAGATGATCAACTCGATCACCGAGGAGACCGGCGCGAACATCTCCATCGAGGACGACGGCACGGTGTACGTCGGTGCCGCCGACGGCCCTTCCGCGCAGGCCGCGATCGACAAGATCAACGCCATCGCGAACCCGCAGCTGCCGAAGGTGGGCGAGCGCTTCCTGGGCACCGTGGTCAAGACCACGGCGTTCGGTGCGTTCGTCTCGCTGCTGCCGGGCCGCGACGGCCTCGTGCACATCAGCAAGCTCGGCAACGGCAAGCGCATCGCCAAGGTCGAGGACGTCGTCAACGTGGGCTCGAAGATCCGCGTGGAGATCGCCGACATCGACAACCGCGGCAAGATCAGCCTGGTGCCGGTGCCCGACGAGGACACCGCCGACGCCTCGGGTGAGACACCCGCGGCTCCGGCCGAGTCCGGCGACACCGCCGAGAGCTGACACTCGGCTTCCGCCCGCCCGTGTCTCCGTCTGTCCTCTGGGTGGACGGGGCGCGGGCGGTCGCGCGTTCTCCCGCCGGCGCGGCGCGTGCTACGACCCCCTTGGTGTCCTCGGGGTGCCGGCGCCCGACAACAGTCCGAGTTCCCGCGCCCGCACCACCGCCTGGCGGCGACTCGTGGCACCGAACTTGCGGTACAGAGACTTCAGATGTGCCTTGACGGTGTTCACGGACACGAAGAGCTCGTCGGCGATCTCGGCATTGCTCATCATGGTGGGCAGGAGCAGGAGCACAGCCCGTTCGCGAGTGGTCAACGGCTCGAGCAGTTGTGGGGCCTCGGACCGGTGGGCAGTCCCGCCCAGCTTGCCGATCAGCATCGAGACGAAATCGTGGTGGGCGTCGTCGACGCGGTTGTGTCGTTCCAGCAGTGTTCGGACCCGGTCACCGGCCAGGAGGAACGGCCGCGCGATTCCTTCGGGTGCGGCCACCGCGAGGGCATGTGCCAGGGCAACCTCGGCTTCGCCGTCCCCGCGCAGCCGATCGTGTGCGAGTGCGGCGAGCAGCCAGGCATCGACGGTCGGCCCGTTGTCGATCGGCGCTCCCCCGAGCAGCGGTGCCACCAGTTCCAGGCATCGGCGCGGTTCGTCGGTCGCCAGGTACGACCGCGCCACGAGGACCACACGGTGCGCGCCGGGGCGCGCGAGGTCCGGTCGTCCCTTCTCGGCGGACAGCAGCGCCGCAACCTCGTGGGCCCGTCCTTCGGCCAGCAGAATCTCTGCCTCGACGAGTTCGTACCACTCGGCAAGGAAGCGCGGGATGGCCCAGTCGGACATGCGCTGCCGCAACTGCCCCAGGTGCGCCCGTGCCGTCGGCGGGTTGTCCGCCGTGAGGGCGAGCCGTGCCTGTACGAGCCCGAAGCTGGTTTCGGTGTAGCGGTCGCGGAACTCGCCCAGGCTCGTGTGTCCCCGCTCGACCGCAACCGAACAGGCCTCGATGTCCGCCTCGAGCAGGCGGATCATGGACTCGGCCAGCAGCGCTGTGGCCGACGGCGGCAGGAAGGTCCATCCCAGCTCGTCGGCGACCGCCAGCCCGAGATCGACCTCTCTGCGTGCCGCCCGCAACCGGCCGGCCATCGCCATCAGCACGGCTGTGTTGCCGTGCAGGTGCAGCGCGAGTACCGGAGTCATCGCCGACCTGGCGGCCAGCGCCGATATCGTGGACGCGAGCATCGCCTCGGCGGCGTCGAGCTCTCCGGACCACAGCTTGCCCATCGCGAGGACGGTGCCGGCGGCGATCCGGTACACGGGCGCGGCCGGCATGTCCGCCGGTGAGACCCCCTCGAGTTGTCGGATCGCTTCTCGTGCGGCACCGACCTGCCGCGACGGATCTGCCTTCATCCAGGCGAGCACCGCATCGAGAGTGACCAGGACCGTCTCGGTGAGCCGCGCGTCGGCGGGTGGGAGCGGATCGAGCAACTCGCGGGCGCGGGCCATGTGGGTGGCGACGCCGACCGGATCGTACTCGGCATACGCGGCGACCGCGGCGGCCGCTGCCACCTCGGCATGCCCCCCGACCAGGTCGGCAGGTGCGTCCCGCAGCAGTGCCACCAGCGCCGGACGCTCCGGGCCCAGGATCTCCGCTCCCGCCGCTCGCAGGACGAATCGGGCAAGTCCGAGCCAGTCCTCGGCGGCGCGCAGGTGGCGGGCCGCCTCGAGGAGTTCGCCGTGGTCTGCGAACCACCCGGCGGCACGCCGGTGCAACACGCGGCGGCGCTCGGGATCCTGGGTCTTGAGGCGGTGTCGCAGCAGGTCTCCGAACAGTTGGTGATAGCGGTACCACGCCCGCCGGTGGTTCAACGCGACGACGAAGAGGTTGTCCCGTTCGAGCCGGACCAGAAACTGCTGGCCGTCCGTGCGCCCGGTCAGGGTGTCGGCCAGTTCGGCCGAAATCCGTCCTACGACGCACGTGTCGAGCAGGAACCGGCGCAGTGCCGGATCCTGGTTGGCCAGAACCTCTTCCGCGAAGTAGTCGGCGACCGACCGTTCGTCCCCCGCAAGCGCCTCCACGGTGGCCCCCACATCGTTCGAGGTCCGGAGCGACAGGGCCGCGAGCCGCAGGCCGGCTGCCCATCCCTCGGTCTTGGCGAGGAGGGTCTGCATCTGAGCGGGTTCGAGGATGACATCGTGGTCGGCCAGTAGCTGTTTCGCCTCGGCGGCATCCAACCGCAACGTTTCCGATCGGATCTCGGTCAGCTGACCGCTCAGGCGGAGCCGTTGCAGGGGCAACGCCGGATCGCTGCGAGTGGCGATCACCAGTCGCACGTTACCGAGTCCCCTGCGGACGGCCGCCGCGAGCGACTCCACGGCCGGCGTCCCGGCGAGCAGGTGCATGTCGTCCAGCACCAGGACGACGGGATGGGGAAGCCGGCCACACGCATCGGCGAACACGGAGACGAAGCGGGGGTCGAAACTGGGTGGGACCCGCATCGTCGCCAGCAACGAATCGGCGGGGAACCCGCCGACGGCGCGGAGCGAGTCCAGGACCCGGCTCCAGAACTGCGTCGGTTCGGCGTCCTCACATTCCACCGAGAGCCATGCCACAGGCCCGGGGTGTGCCGCAGCCCAGGATGCCAGCAACAGTGTCTTGCCCGACCCGGCCGGCGCCGACACGAGCACGGTGCCGGCGTTCACCCCGTCTTCGAGGATGCGTTCGAGTCGCGCGCGCCGCACCACCCGGTCGGGAAGCCGGGGCACGAGACAGCGCACCATCGACAACGTGGGAACATGCTCGTCCTGCGCGCCGGCCGGTGGCCCCGTCATGGGGCGAGAGTAGTCCTGCGCGGCGGCCGGTGCCCTCGTCACGGGACAAGTTCGGTGGTCCGCGGTGAACGGACGCGGATCGGACGCCGGGTCACGCGCCCGGCGAGCCGGTGACGGATCGACCGCCCTCCGGCGCCCGCGACGGTTCCCCCGCCGCGCGGTCGGACCCGGGAAAGGTGTCGTTCCCGTAGTCGAACATCGCGAGGATCCGGGTCTTGATCTCTTCGGTGGTCATCGTGCCGGTCGGGACGCGGCCACCCGCGGCCTGTCGTGTGCTCATGGGGTCCTTTACGAGCTTCTGGTAGGGGTCGTCGAGGGCCGAGGGTCAGGCCCGGATCATCAACGCGGCGGACGCCAGGGCCGCAGTCGTCGCCGCCGCAGTGAGGACGCCGGCGAGAACGGAGCCGGTGTACGCCCCCACAGGTACCGAGGCGGCCGCTGCGGCGCCGAGGACGACGGCGGGAATCGGCAGCGGCCAGGGCAGGTCGTGGCGGGACGCACCGTCCCTGCGCGACGTCGCGTTCTGCGAGCGGGTCCGGACGGTAGGGGGAGTGTGTGCGGTCATCGTCGATCCACTTCGTTCGATCGGGACGCGGGTACGCCTGACATTCGGCCGCGAGTGAATCCGCGGTCGATTCCGACGGTAGGCCGCGCCCCTGTGCGGCGCCTCACCCCTGGAGGGTGAAACCGCAGGCCGCGGGTGAACACCCGGCCGCGAACAGGAGGAGCACCCGTTCCTGCCGCGGCTCCGGGGCGGAGCGGGCCGTGGGCATTTTTCCTCGAATTCACCCCGCGTGCGCGTATCGATGATTCGCTGGAGCCGTGACCGCTTCAGTGGGTGTTACCGGAACGCGGCGGAGTTCGAACCTCGCGCTGGCAACGTGGGTCTCGGCGATCAACTTCTGGGCATGGAACATGATCGGCCCCTTGTCCACGACGTATGCGGGCGACCTCTCGCTCAGCAGTACGCAGGCCTCGATCCTCGTCGCGACGCCCATCCTCGTTGGATCTCTCGGGCGCATCGTGGTGGGCTCGCTCACCGATCGTTACGGCGGTCGCGTCATGTTCATCGCGATCTCGCTGGCCTCGATCATCCCGGTCCTCGCCGTCGGTGTGGCCGGCAGCGCCGGCTCCTACCCTCTGCTACTCGTCTTCGGCTTCTTCCTCGGCATCGCCGGAACGATCTTCGCGGTGGGTATCCCATTCGCGAACAACTGGTACGAAGCGTCCAGGCGGGGCTTCGCGACCGGCGTCTTCGGGGCCGGCATGGTGGGGACGGCGCTGTCCGCGTTCTTCACTCCGCGGTTCGCACAGTGGTTCGGGCTGCTGGCCACCCACGTCATCGTCGCCGCGGCACTCGCCGTCACGGCGGGGGTGTGCCTCCTCGTGATGCGTGATTCGCCGCAGTTCCGCCCGAACACCGACGCGGTTGCGCCGAAGCTGGCTGCTGCGCTGAGACTCCGCGTGACCTGGGAGATGTCGTTCCTCTATGCGGTCGTCTTCGGTGGCTTCGTGGCCTTCAGCAACTACCTCCCCACCTACATCAAGACGATCTACGGTTTCTCCGCTGTCGACGCCGGCGCGCGGACAGCGGCGTTCGCTCTGGCCGCAGTGCTGGCCCGGCCGATCGGGGGTGCCCTGTCCGACCGCATCGCCCCGAAGTACGTCGTGCTCGTGTCGTTCGCCGGGACGGCAACGATGGCCGCGATCGCGATCACCCAGCCGCCGCCGGATGTGTGGTCCGCGGCGACGTTCATCCTGCTCGCGATCTTCCTCGGCATCGGCACCGGTGGTGTCTTCGCGTGGGTGGCGCGCCGCGCGCCCGCCACGTCCGTGGGATCGGTCACCGGCCTCGTTGCGGCCGCCGGCGGGCTCGGCGGGTACTTTCCGCCGCTCGTCATGGGCGCCACCTACGACTCCGCCGACAACGACTACACCGTCGGTCTGCTGCTGCTCGTGGCGACCGCGCTCATCGCGCTCGTCTACACCGCGGTGAAACTGCACGCGCACGAGTCCGTGCAGGCCGACAGCCGCTGACGATTCCGTCCCGAAGGAGTGCATGTGACCATCCACCACACCGGCGGCCCGGTCGAGGACCTGCTGCGGCGCAGCGGGCGGTTCTTCGTCTCGGGTGACGCCTCCGACGACGGCCGGACCGTGCTGCGTCACGGCGGCCGCGAAGGCGACATCTTCTACCGGGACCGGTGGAGTCACGACAAGGTGGTCCGGTCCACCCACGGCGTCAACTGCACCGGCTCGTGCTCGTGGAAGATCTACGTCAAGGACGGGATCATCACGTGGGAGACGCAGGAAACCGACTATCCCACCGTGGGGCCCGACCGCCCCGAGTACGAACCGCGCGGCTGCCCCCGCGGCGCTGCGTTCTCGTGGTACACGTACTCGCCGACGCGGGTGCGGTACCCGTACGCCCGCGGTGTGCTCGTCGAGATGTACCGCGAGGCCAGGGCGCGGCTCGGCGATCCCGTTCTGGCATGGGCCGACATCCAGGACGATCCCGACCGGCGCCGCCGCTATCAGCGGGCCCGCGGCAAAGGCGGCCTGGTCCGGGTGACGTGGGCCGAGGCGACCGAGATGATTGCGGCGGCGCACGTGCACACCGTGCGGGAATACGGCCCCGACCGGGTCGCCGGCTTCTCGCCGATCCCCGCGATGTCGATGGTGTCCTTCGCTGCCGGTTCCCGGTTCGTCGAGCTGATCGGCGGCGTCATGACGTCCTTCTACGACTGGTACGCCGACCTTCCCGTCGCCTCTCCGCAGGTGTTCGGAGACCAGACCGACGTACCCGAATCCGGCGACTGGTGGGATGCGTCGTATCTCATGATGTGGGGATCGAACGTGCCGGTCACGCGCACGCCCGACGCGCACTGGATGGCCGAGGTCCGCTACCGCGGCACGAAAGTCGTGACGGTGAGTCCCGACTACGCCGACAACACCAAGTTCGCCGACGAATGGATGCCGTGTGCAGCGGGCACCGACGGCGCGCTGGCGATGGCGATGGGCCACGTGCTGCTGACCGAGTTCTACGTCGAGCAGCGGGTCCCCTTCTTCGTCGACTACGTCCGGCAGTACACCGACCTGCCGTTCCTCGTGAAACTCGAGGAACGCGACGGCCGGCTCGTGCCGGGCAAGAACCTCACCGCGGCCGACCTCGGTCGGGACGTGGAGAACGCGGCGTTCAAGCCGGTGCTGCTCGACGGTGCGACCGACACCGTGGCGGTTCCGCACGGTTCGCTCGGCTACCGGTACGGCGACGACGGCATCGGCAAGTGGAACCTCGATCTGGGCGAGCTCGTGCCGGCGCTGACCGTCGCGCACCCCGGTGGCATCGACGGCGAGGACGCGGTGACGGTGCACCTCCCGAGCTTCGACACGGTCGACGGGCGCGGGGCGAGCATCGAGCGCGGAGTGCCGGTGCGGCGCGTCGGAGAACACCTGGTGTGCACCGTGTTCGACCTCATGCTTGCGCAGTACGGCGTCTCCCGTCCGGGCCTGCCGGGAGTGTGGCCCACCGGCTACGACGATGCCGCCGTCCCCTACACCCCGGCGTGGCAGGAATGTGTCACGGGAGTTCCCGCCACCCAGGCGATCCGGATCGCGAAAGAGTTCGCGCGCAACGCGGAGGAATCCGGTGGCCGGTCGATGATCATCATGGGTGCCGGCATCTGCCAGTGGTTCCATGGTGACGCGACCTACCGGGCGGTGCTGGCGCTGCTCCTTCTCACCGGGTCGATGGGCCGCAACGGTGGTGGCTGGGCCCACTACGTCGGCCAGGAGAAGTGCCGGCCCGTCACCGGCTGGGCTGCGATGGCGATGGGCACCGACTGGAGCCGGCCGCCGCGACAGATGGCCGGTACGTCGTACTGGTACGTCCACACCGACCAGTGGCGCTACGACGGGTACCGCGCCGACGCGCTGGCGAGTCCGCTGGGCCGGGGCCGGTTCCGGGACAAGCACACGATGGACGTGATGAGCTCCGCGGTCGCGATGGGATGGACCCCGTTCTACCCGCAGTTCGACCGCAACACCCACGAGATCGCCGACGAGGCGCGGGCCGAAGGCGTGGACATCCCCGCATACGTCGCCCGGAAACTCGCGAGCGGCGAGGTGAAACTGTCGGTCACCGACCCGGACAACCCGCGCAACTGGCCGCGGGTGCTCAACGTGTGGCGGTCCAACCTGCTCGGCTCGTCCAGCAAGGGCAACGAGTACTTCCTGCGGCACCTGCTCGGGACCGACTCGAACATCCAGGGCGTGCCGACCGGTCCGGACCTGCGTCCGCACGATGTCGAATGGCCGGACGAACTGCCCGAAGGCAAGCTCGACCTGCTGATGTCGATCGACTTCCGGATGACGTCGACCACCCTGTTCTCCGACGTGGTGCTGCCCGCCGCGACGTGGTACGAGAAGGGCGACCTGTCGAGCACCGACATGCACCCCTACATCCACGCATTCAGTCCCGCGATCGATCCGCCGTGGGAAACTCGTTCCGACTACGAGGCCTTCGGCGCCATCGCGAAGGTGTTCAGCGCGCTGGCGGCGAAGCACCTCGGAACCCGCACCGACATCGTGCTCGGCACCCTGCAGCACGACACCCCGGGCGCGATGGCATATCCGTCGGGCACGGAGAAGGATTGGCGCGTCACCGAGGAGGTGCCGGTGCCGGGCAAGACCATGGGCCCGCTCGCGGTGGTCGAACGGGACTACGCCGCGATCGCCGACAAATGGTCGACCCTCGGGCCGCTCGTCGACACCCTCGGCCTGACCACCAAGGGCGTCACGACCCGTCCGGTGCAGGAGGTCGCGGAACTCGCCGCGAAGTTCGGTGTGATGAATTCCGGTGCAGGGGAGGGTCGCCCGGCGGTCACGAGTGCCGAACGCATGGCCGATGTCATCCTCGCGCTGTCGGGCACCTCGAACGGCCGGCTCGCCGTCGAGGGCTTCCGTGAACTCGAGAAGCGCACCGGCCGCCGGCTCGTGCACCTCGCCGAGGGCAGCGAAGAACGCCGCATCACCTACGCCGATACCCAGGCCCGGCCGGTCCCGGTGATCACCAGCCCGGAATGGTCCGGCAGTGAGACCGGCGGGCGCCGCTACGCGCCGTTCACGGTGAACATCGAGGAACTCAAACCGTTCCACACGCTCACCGGCCGCATGCACTTCTACGTCGATCACGACTGGATCGAGGAACTCGGCGAGCAACTGCCGACCTACCGTCCGCCGCTGGACATGTCGCGCCTGTTCGGCGAACCCGCCGTGGGCAGCGGCGACGGCGTCGGACTGACCGTGCGGTACCTCACCCCGCACTCGAAGTGGTCGATCCACTCCGAGTACCAGGACAACCTGTTCATGCTGTCGCTCTCGCGTGGCGGCCCGACCATGTGGATGAGCCCGGCGGACGCGGCGAAGATCTCGGTGCGTGACAACGACTGGGTCGAGGCCGTCAACCGCAACGGCGTCGTGGTGTGCCGCGCGATCGTCTCACACCGCATGCCCGAAGGCGTCGTGTACGTCTACCACGCGCAGGAACGCACCATCGACGTGCCGCTCACCGAGACCACCGGCACCCGCGGTGGCATCCACAACTCGATCACGAGGATCCTGATCAAGCCCACACACCTGGCGGGTGGCTACGCGCAGACGTCGTTCGCGTTCAACTACCTCGGCCCCACCGGAAATCAACGCGACGAGGTGACGGTCGTGCGCCGCCGGTCGCAGGAGGTCACGTACTGATGTCGACGCCCACGATCCGGGAAGCGAGGCCGGCATGAAGGTGATGGCCCAGATGGCGATGGTCATGAACCTCGACAAGTGCATCGGCTGCCACACGTGCTCGGTCACCTGCAAACAGGCCTGGACCAATCGCTCCGGCACCGAATACGTGTGGTTCAACAACGTCGAGACCCGGCCCGGACTGGGATATCCCCGTACCTACGAGGACCAGGAACGCTGGCGCGGCGGATGGATCCGCGACCGCAACGGCCGGCTGCGGCTGCGCGACGGCGGCCGGTGGAACAAGCTGTTCCGGATCTTCTCGAACCCGAAGATGCCGGCGATCGACGACTACTACGAGCCGTGGACCTACGACTACGAGAACCTCACCAACGCGCCGCTCGGCGACCAGATCCCGGTGGCGCCGCCGCGGAGCCTGATCAGTGGCAAGCCGATGAAGGTCGAATGGTCGGCGAACTGGGACGACGATCTCGGCGGCTCCCCGGAGATCGTGCCCGACGATCCGGTGCTGAAGAAGGTCGGCGAGCAGGTCCGGCTCGAACTCGAACAAACCTTCATGTTCTACCTGCCGCGCATCTGCGAGCACTGCCTGAATCCGTCGTGCGTCTCGTCGTGCCCGTCGGGAGCCATGTACAAGCGCGTCGAGGACGGCATCGTTCTCGTCGACCAGGACCGCTGCCGCGGCTGGCGGATGTGCGTGTCCGGCTGCCCCTACAAGAAGGTGTACTTCAACCACAAGACCGGCAAGGCCGAGAAGTGCACGCTGTGCTACCCGCGCGTGGAGGTAGGCCTGCCCACCGTGTGCGCGGAAACCTGCGTGGGCCGGCTGCGGTACATCGGGCTCGTGCTCTACGACGTCGACCGGGTGCTCGAGGCCGCGTCCGTCGAGGACGAGAAGGACCTCTACGAGGCACAGCGGCAGGTGCTGCTCGACCCCCACGACCCGGAGGTGATCGCCGGCGCCCGCGCCGAGGGCATCTCCGACGAGTGGATCGAGGCCGCCCAGCGGTCGCCCGTGTACGCGCTGATCAACACGTATCGGGTTGCGCTGCCTCTGCATCCGGAGTACCGCACGATGCCGATGGTCTGGTACGTGCCGCCGCTCTCGCCGGTCGTCGACGCGGTGACCCGCGACGGTCACGACGGCGAGGACGTCGGGAACCTGTTCGGTGCCCTCGAATCGCTGCGCATCCCGATCGAGTACCTGGCGGGACTGTTCACGGCGGGCGACACCGACGCCGTCGAAGCGGTGCTGCACCGGCTCGCCGCGATGCGCTCGTACATGCGCGACATCAACCTGGGCCGGGACACGCGGCCGGAAATCCCCGACGCAGTCGGCATGACCGAGGAACAGATGTACGAGATGTACCGATTGCTCGCCCTCGCCAAGTACGACGAGCGGTACGTGATCCCGACCGCCTACGCGGAGGAAGGCCACAAGCTCGAGGAATCCGCCACAGACTGCGCGTTGTCGTTCGAGGGTGGCCCGGGCATGTACGACTCCGGGCCGTTCGGCGAGGCCAGCGGGGGTCCCGTTCCCGTCGCGGTGGAAACCTTCCACGCGCTCCGGCAGCGGCAGACCTCCGAGGGGATGGCGGCGAACGCGTCGAATCCCTCCCGCGTGAACCTGCTCAACTGGGACGGCAAGGGCGTGCCCCAGGGTCTGTTCCCGGCCGGGCATCGAGTCGAGAACCGGGGGAGCGAGCGATGAGGGCCCTGCTGCGCCGTGGGGCGCGCGACACCGCGTCACGGCAACTGCAGCACCGGTTGATCCGGCAGGCGGCGTCGCTGCTGCTGGCGTACCCCGACGATCAACTGCTGTCCCGTCTCGCGACCGTCGACCGGCTTCTCGGGCACATCACCGGGGAACCGGCGGAGCTGCTGGGCCGGACCCTCGCCGCACTGCGCGAGGCCGATCCCTTTGCCGCGCAGGCCGACTACGTCGACACGTTCGACATGCGCCGGCGCTCGACGATGTACCTCACGTACTGGACCGGCGGCGACACCCGCAACCGGGGCGCGGCGATCCACGCGTTCGCGCAGGCCTACCGCGACGCCGGTGCGGAGCCGCCGACCGGGGAAGCGCCCGATCACCTCCCGGTGGTGCTCGAATTCGCCGCGACCGTCGATCCGGACGTGGGGGAGCGGCTGCTCGCCGCGCACCGCGTCCCGATCGACGTGCTGCGGGTCGCGCTCGACGAACGCGATTCCCGGTATGCGGCGACGCTCGAGGCGGTGTGCGCGACGTTGCCTCCCGTCGGCGATCAGGAAGTGCACCGCGCCCGGCGTCTCGCCGAGGCTGGGCCGCCCGCCGAGGCGATCGGCCTGGAACCATTCACCCTCACGGTCCCCCCGCGCCGGACCGCAACAGAATCGGCGCAGACCCGAGCCGAAGGAGCCGGCTGACCATGTCCGCAGGGGAGATCTTCTGGGATGTCGCGCCGTACGTCACCATCGCCGTGGTCGTCGTAGGTACGTGGTGGCGCTACCGCTACGACAAGTTCGGCTGGACCACCCGCTCGTCTCAGCTCTACGAGAGCCGGCTGCTGCGCATCGCCAGCCCGATGTTCCACTTCGGGATCCTCGTGGTGATCGTGGGGCACGTGATCGGTCTGCTCATTCCCCAGTCCTGGACCGATGCGGTCGGTCTGAGCCAGCACGCATATCACGTGCAGGCGGTGACGTTGGGCACCATCGCCGGGATCGCCACCCTCGTCGGGATCCTGTTGCTGATCTACCGTCGCCGCACCCGTGGACCGGTGTTCATGGCGACGACCGCCAACGACAAGCTCATGTACGTCGTCCTCGTCGCCGCGATCATCGCGGGACTCGCCACGACCCTGATGGGTTCGGGTGTCGTGGGGGAGGAGCACAACTATCGCGAGACCGTCTCGCCGTGGTTCCGATCGATCTGGATCCTGCAGCCGCGCGGCGACCTCATGGTGCAGGCACCCCTGTCGTTCCAGCTGCACGCGCTGATCGCCTTGATCCTCTTCGCGCTGTGGCCGTTCACCCGCCTGGTGCACGCCTTCAGCGCGCCCGTCGGATACCTGTTCCGCCCCTACGTGGTCTACCGCAGCAGGGATGCCGCCTCCAAGGGGCAGCTGGTGGGGTCGCGGCCGCACCGCCGCGGGTGGTGACCGGAAGGGGTGCGCGGCGGCGCGTGTAGTGTGAGATGTTCCGTCCAGCACACCCACTCGCCTGTAGGACCGTCGAACATCTTCATGGCCGCCACCCGCCGCTCCGCCGCCGCTCCGTCCGCCGCCGTTTCGTCCGTCGTTGCTTCCGCATCGGTGCCCACCGAGCCCGACGCCGGGGTTCGACGCACCCACCTGCCCGGGGGGCTCCGCGTCGTCACCGAGCACGTGCCCGGCGTGCGTTCGGCCGCCGTCGGCGTCTGGGTGGGCGTCGGCTCCCGCGACGAGCAGCCCTCCGTCGCCGGTGCCGCCCACTTCCTCGAGCACCTGCTGTTCAAGGCCACCCCGACCCGGACCGCGCTCGACATCGCCGAACTCGTCGACGGGGTCGGCGGCGAGCTCAACGCGTTCACCGCGAAGGAGCACACCTGCTTCTACGCCCACGTGCTCGACGACGATCTGCCCCTGGCCGTCGACCTCGTCGCCGACGTCGTGCTGCGCGGCCGGTGCCGCAGCGCCGACGTCGACGTCGAACGGCAGGTCGTCCTCGAGGAGATCGCGATGCGCGACGACGATCCGGAGGATCTGCTCGGCGACGCGTTCCTCACCGCGCTGTACGGCGACCACCCGATCGGCCGGCCCATCATCGGCTCGGTCGAATCGATCGAGGCGATGACCCGCACTCAGTTGCACTCGTTCCACGTGCGGCGGTACACGCCGGACCGCATGGTCGTCGCCGTCGCCGGCAATGTCGATCACGACCACACCGTGGAACTGGTCCGTCGCGCGTTCGCCGGGCACCTCGACCCCGCCACGATCGCCGCCCCGCGCCGTGAGGGCAGTCTCCGCCTGCGTACGACGCCGACACTGAGCATCACCGACCGCGACGGCGAGCAGGCCCACCTGGCGGTCGGCGTGCGATCCTTCGGCCGCCACGACCCCCGGCGCTGGGCCCTGTCGGTGCTCAACGCCGCCGTCGGCGGCGGCTTGAGCTCACGGCTGTTCCAGGAGATCCGGGAGAAGCGCGGCCTCGCCTACTCGGTGTACTCGGGTGTGGACACCTTCGCCGACACCGGCGCGTTCTCCGTCTACGCCGGCTGCCAGCCCGAGAACCTCGGTGAGGTCGCCGCACTCGTCCGGGAGGTGCTCGCGGACGTCGCCGAGAACGGCGTGACCGAGGCCGAGTGCGCCCGCGCCAAGGGTTCGCTGCGCGGGGCTCTGGTCCTCGGCCTCGAGGACACCGGCGCCCGGATGAACCGGATCGGTCGCAGCGAACTGAGCTACGGCACGCACTGGAGCGTCACCGAGACGCTCGAGCGGATCTCGTCGGTGAGCGCGGCGGAGGTCCGCGCCGTCGCCGGCGAGCTGCTGCACCGGCCGTTCGCCGCGGCCGTCGCCGGACCGTATCGCCGGCCCCGGGACCTGCCCGCCTCGGTGCGCGTCCTCGTCGCGTGACCGCGGGCTGAGCACGGTCGAGGTCGTCCGGTTGCGTAGGCTGCTGCGGGACGGCGATCGGACGAGGAAGCGTGGAGAGTCAAGTGAACGCAGCAGCAATTCGGGTGGGTGTCCTCGGCGCCAAGGGCAAGGTCGGGCAGGCGATCTGCGCGGCCGTCGAGGCGGCCGCCGACCTCGAGCTCGTTGCCGCGGTCGACCGGGGCGACAGCCTCGAGGACTTCGTCGCCTCCCGGGCGCAGGTGGTGGTGGACTTCACCCACCCCGATGTGGTGATGGGCAACCTGCAGTTCCTCGTCGAGCACGGGATCCACGCCGTCGTCGGTACTACCGGATTCGACGACGCACGACTGGACCTGGTCCGCGGCTGGCTGGCCGCGAAGCCTGAGGTCGGCGTCCTGATCGCGCCGAACTTCGCGATCGGCGCCGTGCTGTCGATGCGCTTCGCACAGGCCGCCGCGCGGTTCTTCGACTCCGTCGAGGTCATCGAGCTGCACCACCCCAACAAGGCGGACGCGCCGTCGGGCACGGCCTACCGCACCGCGGCGCTCATCGCCCAGGCCCGCGCCGCGGCCGGCGTGGGCCGCAGCCCCGACGCCACCAGCACCGAACTCGAGGGTGCCCGCGGCGCCGACGTGGAGGGGGTGCGGGTGCACTCCGTGCGTCTGGCCGGGCTCGTTGCACACCAGGAGGTGCTGCTCGGCACTCAGGGCGAGACCCTGACCATCCGCCACGACTCGATCGACCGGTCCTCCTTCGCGCCCGGCGTGCTGCTCGGCGTGCGCGAGATCGGGGGCCGGCCCGGCCTCACCGTCGGCATCGACCCCCTGCTCGACCTGTGAGGAGCGACTCGGTCAAGGTCCTCGCGCCGATCGCCTTCATCGTCGTCGCGCTGGGCTTCTACTTCGTGCTGCTCGGCGGGCGCGGGCTCGAACTGGTGCGCTCCGGCAACGCCGCGGCCGTCGGGCTCGGCATCGGCGTGCTGCTGCTGCCGTTGGTGGGCGTGTGGATCGTCTACGCCACCGTGCGGGCCGGTTTCCAGCACCAGCACCTGTCCCGGCGGATCCACGAGGAGGGCCTCGAACTCGACGTGAGCGACCTGCCGCGCCGGCCGTCGGGCCGGATCGACCGTGACGCCGCCGACGCCCTGTTCGAGCGGGTCAAGAAGGAGTGGGAGGCCGACCCGGACAACTGGCGCAACTCCTACCGTCTCGCCCGCGCGTACGACTACGCCGGTGATCGCGGCCGGGCCCGGGAGACCATGCGCCGGGCGGTCGCACTCGAGAAGCTCGAGCGCACGCAGTCCGCGGACTGATCACGCGCCCCGGCGTCGAGCGAATGTATCGTTCATCTCCTCAGCCGTAGCGGGCGATACATTCGCTCGGCCCACGCCCACGCCCACGCCCCAGCCCAAGCCCCGACCGCGGTCGCGGGACACGGACGCCGACCGGTCGGCGACGTACCCTGCAGGGTGTGACCGAGGCCCCCGCCGACGGTGAGCGCACTCTGCTCGTCGTCCACCACACTCCGTCCCCGTCGACCCGCGAACTGCTCGAGGCGGTGCTGGCCGGGGCGCGTGACCCCGACATCGCTGGCGTGCGGGTGCGGACGGTGCCGGCGCTGGGCGCGACCGTGCCGGACGTGCTCGCCGCCGACGGTTACGTGTTCGGCACCACCGCGAACTTCGGATACATGTCGGGGGCGCTCAAGCACTTCTTCGACACCGTCTACTACCCGTGCCTCGACGCCGTCGCGGGCCGGCCGTACGGGTTGTGGGTACACGGCAACAACGACACCGCGGGCGCCGTCGCCTCGGTGCGCAAACTCGTCACCGGCTTGGCGTTGGCGCAGGTCACGGAGGACCTCGAGATCACCGGGCCGATCGACGCGAAGGTTCGTGAACGCTGCTACGAACTCGGGGCGACCGTCGCGGTGTCCGTGTCGGAAGGGTACTGACCGTCCGGGAAGTGCGGGCACCGGACACCGCGCGGCGTCAGAGCTGCTTCTCGACGAACTTCGTCAAGCCCCGCTCGGCGGTCTCCATCGCCATCCTCTGCGCCTTCTTCACCATGAAGCCGGGCAACGGGATCTTCGGATCGATCGTGAGGGTGAAGTCGACGCGGGTGCCGATCTCGGTGGCGGTGAGGGTGTAGGTGCCGTCCTGCTGGTGCTGCTGGTGGCTCTCGACCAGGGTCCAGGACATCGATTCGTCGCCGTTCCAGTAGTAGTCCACCACCTGCTCGTCGTGGAGGCCGATGATGGAGACGGTCATCCGCACGCGGTGCGGGCGGCCGTCCGGGTGGGTGGTCTCGACGACGACGGTCTTGTGGGGCCCGGACCACTCCGGCAGCCGGTCGACCGCGGCGATTCCCGCCATCACGCGACCCGGGTCGGCCTTGATCTCGAAACTGCTGGAACTGCTGACGGCCATGGGCTCACTTCCTCGTCTTTCGGGTGACGTGCGTCGGCAATGTACCGCACGGTCTCCCGCTCAACCGTCCTCGCGCTCGGACGGTTCCGGCGATCCGGACGGACCGGGCGCGGTCTCCTCGGCGCGACGCGTCGCAGCACGCTCGTCGGCGCGGCGCTGATAGCGCATCTGCTCGCGCAGCGCCCCCTGGACGGCCTGCGACACCCACGAGTTCAGTGACACGCCGTTCTGGGCCGCCGCCTCCTCGGCGCGCGCCTTGATCTGCTCGACGAGGCGCAGCGTCACCCGGCTGATGTCCCCGGTGACATCCTCGAAAGATGGTGCAGTGCCAGCGCTTTCGGTCGGCGCGTCCGTGCGCACCTCGAGCACCGCCGCGCTGCCGTCGAGGCGCACGGTCACCACCCGGTCGCCGAGTTCCTTCGAGATCTCCGCCGCCATGTCCGACAGCGCCCCCAGCACGGCCAGGCGGGCCGGCGCGGCGATCGCTGTGGCGAGGGCTGCCGCGGTCCGGCGGGTCTGTTCGTCGCCGAGTTCCGCGGCGGCGACGAGGGACTCGGTGATCGCGTCCAGGTACGGGTCGAGGTTCATGACGCCATACTGATGTCAAAAATGACGTCAGTCAAGGCGTCGACAAGCGGCCCGCGTCCGGTGCCGCCCGCGGCGGCGCTACGGTTCGACTGGATCGACAACCTGGAGGAGAACCGATGGCGCCCGAGCCCGTCACGCTGAAGGTCAGGCTGGTGGCCAAGACCGAGTTCGTCCCGCCCGCCGACGTGCCGTGGGAGACCGACGCCGACGGCGGGGAGGCCCTCGCCGAGTTCGCCGGCCGGGCCTGCTACCAGAGCTGGTCCAAGCCCAACCCGCGCACGGCCACCAACGCCGGGTACCTACGCCACCTGCTCACCGTCGGGCACCTGTCCGTGCTCGAGCACGGCTCGGTGAGCTTCTACATCACCGGCATCTCCCGGTCCTGCACCCACGAACTCATCCGGCACCGGCACTTCTCCTATTCCCAGCTGTCCCAGCGGTTCGTCCGCGGCAGCGACGCGCCGGTCGTGGTCCCGCCGGCCGTGGCGGGGGATCCGCGGCTCGAGGAACTGTTCCTCGCCGCCGCAGAGTCCAGCCGGGCCGCGTACATCGAACTGCTCGACGCGCTCGACGAGAAACTCTCCCATCTGCCCGAGGGGCCGATCCGCGCGAAACAGGCCCGCGAGGCCGCGCGATCGGTGCTGCCCAACGCCACCGAGACCCGCGTCGTCGTCACCGGCAACTACCGATCCTGGCGGCATTTCGTGGCCATGCGCGCGACCGAGCACGCCGACGTCGAGATCCGCCGCCTCGCCGTCGAGTGCCTGCGTCAGCTGCAGGACGCCGCACCGAACATCTTCGGCGACTTCACCATCACCCGCCTGCCCGACGGCTCCGAGGTCGCCGCCAGCGCCTTCGCCGCCGACACCTGACCGGCAGGTGTGTGTGGAACAGCCCCCGTCACGCGGTAGCCTTCTGACCATGACCAACGGTGATTCCGCTTCTGCTGTCGAGCTTCCGTTCGGCACCATCGCCACAGCGATGGTGACCCCGTTCACCGCCGACGGCAAGCTCGACGTGGACGCGGGTGTGCGTCTTGCCGCCTACCTGGTCGACGGCGGCTGCGATGCGCTGGTTCTCGCGGGCACCACCGGCGAATCGCCGACCACCACCGAGAACGAGAAGCTCGAGTTGATGCGCGCCGTACTCGCCACGGTGGGGGACCGCGCGAAGATCATCGCCGGCGCCGGCAGCAACGACACCGCCCACAGCGTCGAACTCGCCCGCGACGCCGCGCGGGCCGGCGCCCACGGCCTGCTCGTCGTCACCCCGTACTACTCGCGGCCGCCGCAGGCCGGGCTCTACGCCCACTTCACGGCCGTCGCGAACGCCACCGACCTACCGGTCATGCTCTACGACATCCCACCGCGCTCGGTCGTGCCGATCGAAACCGAGACGCTGCGCCGGCTGGCGGAGCACCCGCGCATCGTGGCGGTCAAGGACGCCAAGGGCGACCTCAACGCCGGTGCCGAGCTCATCGGCACCACCGACCTGAAGTTCTACTCCGGCGACGACCCGTTGAACCTGCCGTGGTTGTCCGTCGGCGCCGTCGGATTCGTCAGTGTCATCGGGCATCTCGTCCCCGGCCGGCTGCGCGAACTGTACGACGCCTTCCAGGCCGGCGACCTCGCCCGGGCCCGCGCGGTCAACCTGAGTCTCATGCCGATCCTGCGCGCCGTCTCCCGCCTCGGCGGGGTGAGCGCGTCGAAGGCGGGTCTGCGGTTGATGGGTCTCGACGTCGGCGAGCCCCGCCTGCCCCAGGTGGCGCCGACTTCTGCGCAGATCGACGCGCTCGCCGCGGATCTGCACGCCGCCGGGGTGCTCGCGTGAGCCGCCCGTCGCGCGGCCGGGGCCGCGCCACCCGCAACGCCGGACCGCCCAGCGGCCGGCCCGTGCGCCGTACCGTGCAGACCTCGGCCAACACCCAGCGACCCGATCCGCGCAAGGTGGCGGACATGTCGGGGCGCCTCGGCACCCCGCCGAAGGCGCCGGCCAAGGGCCTGCGCGTCGTCGCGCTCGGCGGCATCGGTGAAATCGGCCGCAACATGACGGTCTTCGAGCATCAGGGCCGGCTCCTCGTCATCGACTGCGGCGTTCTCTTCCCCGAGGACCAGCAGCCCGGCGTCGACCTGATCCTGCCGGACTTCCGGCACATCGAGGACCGCATGGACGACGTCGAAGCCGTCGTCCTCACGCACGGCCACGAGGATCACATCGGGGCGGTGCCGTTCCTGCTGCGCCTGCGTCCCGACATCCCGGTCGTGGGCTCGAAATTCACCCTCGCGCTGGTCGCCGCGAAGTGCCGCGAGCACCGGCTGCGGCCCAACCTCGTCGAGGTCGTCGAGGGGGACAAGACCACGCACGGCCCGTTCGAGTGCGAGTACTTCGCCGTCAACCACTCGATCCCGGACGCGCTCGCCGTCGCCGTCCGCACCGAGGCCGGGCTCGTGCTGCACACCGGCGACATCAAGCTCGACCAGTTGCCCCTCGACGGCCGCCTCACCGACCTCGCCGGATTCTCCCGGCTCGGCGACGAAGGCGTCGACCTGTTCCTCGTCGACTCCACCAACGCCGAGGTGCCGGGCTTCGTGATGCCCGAACGCGAGATCGGCAGCGTTCTGGACAACGTCATCGGCAAGGCCACCCAGCGCGTGATCGTCGCGTCCTTCGCCAGCCACGTGCACCGCATCCAGCAGGTCGTCGACGTCGCCGGGCGGTACAACCGCCGCATCGCCTTCGTCGGGCGGTCGATGGTGCGCAACATGCAGATCGCGCAGGACCTCGGCTACCTGCGGGTGCCGGAGGGGCTCGTCGTCGATCTCGACACCGCCGCGACGTTGCCCGACAACCGGCTCGTGCTGATCTCCACCGGCTCGCAGGGTGAACCGCTGTCCGCGCTGTCGCGCATGGCGCGCGGCGAGCACCGCCAGATCAACATCAAGGCCGAGGATCTCGTCATCCTGGCTTCCTCCCTGATCCCGGGCAACGAGAACTCGGTGTTCGCGGTCGTCAACGGCCTCGCCAAGCGAGGCGCCACCGTCGTCACCCAGCAGAACGCGAAGGTGCACGTCTCCGGTCACGCCTCCGCGGGCGAGCTGCTGTACCTGTACAACGCGGTGCGCCCGACGAATGCTATGCCGGTGCACGGCGAATGGCGGCACCTGCGGGCCAACGCGGCGCTGGCCGAGGCGACCGGGGTGCCGCGGGACCGGATCGTGCTCGCCGAGGACGGCGTGGTCGTCGACCTCGTCGACGGGCTCGCGGAGATCGTCGGACAGGTACCCGTCGGCCACGTCTACGTCGACGGCCTGTCCGTCGGCGACGTCGGCGAATCGACCCTGTCGGACCGGTTGATCCTCGGCGAGGGCGGCTTCATCTCCATCTCCGTCGCCGTGGACGAGAACGGTCGCGCCGTGAGCACCCCGGGGGTGTCCGGCCGCGGCTTCTCCGACGACCCGGGAGCGCTGTCCGAGGCCGCGCAGCTCGTGGACAAGGTCCTCAACGAGCTCGCCGCCGAGGGCATCGACGACGCCCACCGCATCGCCCAGGCGATCCGTCGCGTCGTCGGGCGCTGGGTGTCCGACACCTACCGTCGTCGGCCGATGATCGTGCCGACGGTGATCACCGTCCCCGGCCCGGCGTAGCCGCGCCGGCGCGGCCGCAACCTGCCGCGCCGGACGGTCCGGCGCTACCGGACGGTCCGGCGCTACAGTGGGCCGCGTGAGCCTCGCCCGTGACGAACGACACGCACTCGTCCGCACCATGACCCAGACCGGTCCCGACGCCCCCACCCTGTGCGGGGACTGGACCGCCCGGGACCTCGCCGCCCACCTCGTGGTCCGCGAACGCCGGATCGACACGATGCCGGGCATCGTCCTGCCACCCCTGGCCGGGCACACCGAGCGGGTGCGCGCCGGGGCGGCGGGACGGTCGTGGGAGCAGTTGCTCGCCGACATCGAGTCCGGGCCGCCGGTCTGGTCGCCGCTGTACCTCGTCGACGGACTCGCCAATGCCGCGGAGATGTTCGTCCACCACGAGGACGTGCGGCGCGCCGCGCCCGGGTGGGAGCCGCGCCCGCTCGACCCGTCGACCCAGGACCGCCTGTGGCAGATGGCCCGGCAGATCGGCCGGCGCGGCTATCGCGGCACCGACGTCACGGTGGTGTTCGAGCGCCCCGACGGCAGCCGCGCGACGGTCCGGCGTCGCGGGCCGCGCACCGTGGTCCTGCGCGGAGAACCCGCCGAGCTGCTCCTGCATGCGTTCGGCCGCGACGAGGTACGCGTCGAGACGTCCGGGGAGGCAGCCGACGTCGCGGAGGTCGCCGCATCCGGTCGCGGCATCTGATCCGTCCCGGCACCGGTGTGACCACCGCCTGCGCCTGATGCCGGTGTTGCGGATGGTTCGGTTGTGGACATTGCGACTAACCTGACGGGTATGGCAGGAAAGTCGGGCGCCCGCGGATCGTCGTCAACGACCTCACGGTCGAGGTCGGGCGCGCGCGGCTCGTCCGCCGCCGCCGGCTCGTCGTCGCGGACGAAGAGCGGCACCCGCAAGCCCGCCACGACGACCCGCCGGCAACCGGCTGCGCGGCGCCCGGCCCGCGCCGCCACCCCCCGGCGCAAGCCGCCCGCCCGCTCGTCGCGGGGCAGCGTCCTGCACACGCTCGGTCGCGGGATCGGGAGCGGCTGGACGATGATCGCCCGCGGTGTGGGTGCCACCACCCGCACCATGGGCAGGGTGACGGAGGTCGAGCACGGCCACCGCCGCGACGGCATCGCCCTCGGGCTCATCGCCGCGAGCGTCGTCGTCGCCGGCACCGTCTGGTTCGCCGTCGGTGGTCCGCTCGGAGGCTGGCTCGAGACCGCGGTCCGCGCGGTCGTCGGCGGCGCCAGCGCGGTGCTGCCGCTGGCCGGCCTCGTGATCGCCGTCGTTCTCATGCGCACCGAGCCGCGACCGGAGATCCGGCCCCGGCTCGTCCTCGGGTCGCTGCTCGTCGCGCTTCCCGCACTCGGCCTGTGGCACATCGCCTCGGGTATGCCGGACGACGGCCCGGGCCGGGAGGGTGGCGCCGGGTTCGTCGGCTATCTGGTGGGCGGACCCCTCACCGACGGTCTGACGGTGTGGCTGTCGGTTCCGTTGCTGCTGATGGCGGCCGGTTTCGGGATCCTGCTGCTCACCGGCACGACGATCCGGGAACTGCCCGGAATGTTCCGCGATTACTTCGGTCTGCACTACCGGGCCGACGACGAGTACGGCGAGTACGACCCGGATCCTGCCGACGGCTACGACCCGGAGCGCGACCCGACCCTGTTCGACGCCGACGGCTACCCCGTCGAGCGGCGCACCCGGACCCGGCGGCGCAGCCCGGTCGAGAACTACCCCACGGACGAGTTCGACGGCGACGCCCGCACCGAGGTGCTGCCCCTGTGGGAGCCGGATCCGGCGCCCGCCGCGCCGCCGGCGCCCGAACCCGAACCGGAACCGGCGCCCGAACCGCCGCGGGCCCGCACCCGGACCAAGGCGGCCCCGGCACCGGTCCCGCCGGCAGAGGAGCCACCCGCCGACGACAAGCTCGAGCCGCTCGTTCCCGATCGGGTGGTCGAGGGCGACTACACCCTGCCGTCGCTCGGGCTGCTGCTCGAGGGTGATCCGCCCAAGAAGCACAGCTCGGCGAACGATCAGATGATCGAGGCCATCACCGAGGTGCTCGAGCAGTTCAAGATCGACGCCGCCGTCACCGGCTTCACCCGCGGCCCGACGGTCACGCGGTACGAGGTGGAACTCGGGCCGGGAGTGAAGGTCGAGAAGATCACCGCACTCGCCCGCAACATCGCCTACGCCGTGGCGACCGACAACGTGCGACTGCTCGCGCCGATCCCCGGTAAGTCCGCGGTCGGCATCGAGGTCCCCAACTCGGACCGTGAGCTGGTGCGTCTGGCCGATGTGCTCGCCGCACCGTCGACCCGCAAGGACCACCACGCGCTGCTGATCGGGCTCGGCAAGGACATCGAGGGCGACTTCGTCTGTGCAAACCTGGCGAAGATGCCGCACCTGCTGGTCGCCGGCTCCACCGGCTCCGGCAAGTCGAGCTTCGTCAACTCCATGCTGGTGTCGCTGCTCGTGCGCGCCACGCCGGACGAGGTCCGAATGATCCTCATCGACCCGAAGATGGTCGAACTCACGCCCTACGAGGGCATCCCGCACCTGATCACGCCCATCATCACCCAGCCGAAGAAGGCGGCCGCTGCCCTCGCGTGGCTGGTGGAGGAGATGGAACAGCGCTACCAGGACATGCAGGCCAACCGGGTGCGGCACATCGACGACTTCAACACCAAGGTCCGGTCCGGCGAGATCACCGCCCCGCTCGGCAGCGAGCGCGTCTACCGGCCCTACCCGTACATCCTGGCGATCGTCGACGAGCTCGCCGACCTGATGATGACGGCCCCGCGCGACGTGGAGGACGCGATCGTGCGGATCACCCAGAAGGCCCGCGCCGCCGGCATCCACCTGGTGCTCGCCACGCAGCGGCCCTCGGTGGACGTCGTGACCGGCCTGATCAAGACGAACGTGCCGTCGCGGCTCGCGTTCGCCACGTCGTCGCTGACCGACTCCCGGGTCATCCTCGACCAGCCCGGCGCCGAGAAGCTCATCGGCATGGGCGACGGCCTGTTCCTGCCGATGGGTGCCGGTAAGCCGATCCGGATGCAGGGCGCGTTCATCACCGACGAGGAGATCGCGGCCGTCGTCGACTTCGCCAAGAACCAGAAGGAGCCGGAGTACACCGAGGGCGTCACCACGGCGAAGTCGGGCGAGAAGAAGGACGTCGATCCCGACATCGGCGACGACCTCGACGTCTTCGTGCAGGCGGTCGAACTGGTGGTGACGAGCCAGTTCGGTTCGACGTCGATGCTGCAGCGCAAGCTGCGCGTCGGTTTCGCGAAGGCGGGTCGCCTGATGGATCTGATGGAGACTCGCGGGGTCGTCGGTCCCAGCGAGGGGTCCAAGGCCCGGGACGTCCTGGTCAAGCCGGAGGAACTCGACGGCCTCCTGCTCTCGATCCGCGGCGGCGGGGACGGGGAGACGCCGGCGCCGGCGGAGTAGGGCCGTCGGCACGGTTCGATGCCACGACCCGCATGTGGTTGAATGGGAAGAAGTGGAGGGGAGTATCCCCTAACCCGCGGCAGTTCCGTCAACACGTGCGACACCGATGTCGTTCCGGGGCTGCCGACCTCGAAGCCGCACCGTCGAGCTGCGATCCGAGGTGGGAGAGACCTCCGGTGGTTTGCTGTACCTACCGGAGGAATATCTGCCGATGCATGTCACCCCGCTCACCTGGATCGTCACCATCCTGGTGATTCTCGGGCTCTTCGTCTTCGACTTCTACGCCCACGTTCGCAAACCGCACGCGCCGTCGCTGCGCGAGTCCGGCTTCTGGTCGGCGGTGTTCATCGGCCTCGCCGTGGTGTTCGGCGTCGTGGTGTTCGCGATCTGGGGGCCGACGTACGGCGGTGAGTACTTCGCCGGTTACGTCACCGAGAAGGCCCTCAGTGTCGACAACCTGTTCGTGTTCGTCATCATCATGTCGACCTTCGCGGTGCCGCGCGAGTACCAGCAGAAGGTGCTCACGATCGGCATCGTCCTGGCGCTCGTGATGCGCGGGGCGTTCATCGCCGTGGGTGCCGCGGCCATCAACGCCTACAGTTGGGTGTTCTACCTGTTCGGGGCGTTCCTCATCTACACCGCGATCAAGCTGATCCGCGAGCACGGAGACGAGGTCGAGCACGAGAAGGAGCGGGAGAACCGCATCGTCTCGCTGGTCCGCAAGGTGTACCCGACCACCGACGAGTACCACGGCGACAAGCTGTTCACCCGGATCGACGGCAAGCGCTTCGCCACCCCGATGCTGCTCGCCCTCGCCGCGATCGGCTTCACCGACATCCTGTTCGCGCTCGACTCGATCCCGGCGATCTACGGCCTCACCAGCGAGCCCTACCTGGTGTTCACGGCCAACGCGTTCGCCCTGATGGGCCTGCGGCAGCTGTTCTTCCTCATCGGCGGTCTGCTCGAGCGGTTGGTCTACCTGTCCTACGGTCTGTCCGTGATCCTCGCGTTCATCGGTGTCAAGCTGGTGCTGCATGCGCTGCACGAGAACACCCTGTCGTTCGTCAACGGTGGCGAACACATCGCGGTGCCCGAGATCTCGACCTGGCTGTCGCTGGGCGTGATCGTCGGCGTGCTGGTGGTGACGACCGTCGCGAGCCTGCTCAAGACGCGCAACGAGAAGGCCGACCTCACCTGACCTTCCCGCCGCGCCGGTGACGGGCGTCAGCCGTTGAAGACGCCCATCACCGGGAGCCACTCCGTGATCCGGACCTCGTCGACCAGGCCCTGACGGGCGAACGGATCCCGCGCCATGACCTCCCGCACCGCCGGTTCGTCCGCGGCCTCGACGACGATCAGTGCGCCGGACCCGTCGGCCCACGGGCCGGTCGCGCGCACCGTCCCGGCCTCGACGAGTTCGCCGAGCCAGCCCCGGTGGGCGGGCCGGTGCTCGTCGCGGCCGCTCGCGGTGGCCTCGGAGTAGGTGTACTCGACGGCGAACAGGGGCATGGGTCCTCGCATTCGTGACAGGTGGGCGGAAGGGGCGGCGGCTCAGAGCGTGAGCAGCATCCGGGTGTTTCCCAGGGTGTTCGGTTTGACGTAGCTCAGGTCCAGGAACTCGGCGACACCGGTGTCGTACGAGCGGCACATCTCCGCGTACACCTCGGCGGTGACGGGTGTGCCGTCGATCTCGGTGAATCCGTGCCGGCCGAAGAACTCGACCTCGAACGTGAGCACGAACAGCCGTTCCAGTTCGAGTTCGCGGGCGACGTCGATCAGGCGGGACACCACGAGGTGGCCGACCCCGCGACCCTTGACCCGGGGATCCACCGCGACGGTCCGGATCTCGCCCAGGTCGGACCACAGCACGTGCAGGGCCCCGCAGCCGACCACGGTGCCCGGCGTCTCGGCCACCCAGAACTCCTGCACGGACTCGTACAGCGTGACGAGGTTCTTCTCCAGGAGGATCTTGCCCGAGTAGATGTCGACCAGCCGCTTGATCTCCGGGATGTCGCCGGTTCGCGCACGTCGTACGAGGATGCGGTCGTGAGTCTCCTGGTCCGTCGTCCGCGAAGTCATAGTGGTGAACAGTAGCCGGTCGTTCTACCGATATTGTGTCCGTGTGCCGGTCGGATCCCCATGCTCACGTGTCGCCCCGGCGGACCCGGGTCCGCCTCGTCCTGCGGCGCCGTCCGTGGCGCGGAGGCCGGCGTGAGCGCGCCGCATCCGGAGGTGGCCGGAACCGGCGGTGCGGCGGCGGCTCCCGGGCCGCACGCTCCCGCGGCCGCGGAGCCGGTGCCGCTGTGGAACATCGCCAACATCCTCACCATGCTGCGAATCGTTCTGGTGCCGGTCTTCCTCCTGGTGCTGTTCGTCGGCGACGGTCACGACGTCGCGTGGCGCATCGCTGCGACGGGTGTGTTCGCCGTCGCGGCGATCACGGACCGCATCGACGGTCAGCTCGCGCGCAAGTACGGACTCGTGACCGATTTCGGCAAGCTCGCCGATCCGATCGCCGACAAGGCACTCATCGGCGCCGCCCTCGTGGGTCTGTCGCTGCTCGGTGACCTGCCGTGGTGGGTGACCGGCATCATCGCGGCCCGCGAACTCGGCGTCACGGCACTGCGCTTCTTCGTGCTGCGGCACGCGGTGATCCCCGCGAGCCGTGGTGGCAAGGCCAAGACCCTGGTCCAGACCCTCGCGATCGTGCTGTACCTGCTGCCGCTGCCGGAGGCGGCGACACCCTTCGCCGTCGCGCTCATGGGGCTCGCGGTGATCCTGACGGTGGGCACCGGCATCGACTACGTGGTCCAGGCGGTGCGGCTGCGCGCCGGCGTGCACCGCGTCGAGCAACAGCACGGGGAGTGAGGCGGTGCCCGACCCGCTCGTTCCCGGCACCGCGGCCGCGGAGCTGGTCGCCACCCTGGCCGCGCGGCGGCAGACCGTGGCCACGGCGGAATCGCTCACGGCCGGGCTGATTGCGGCGACGATCGCCGGGGTACCCGGCGCCAGCGTGGTGCTACGCGGTGGGCTGATCGTCTACGCCACCGACCTCAAGTCCGCCCTGGCCGGCGTGGACCCGGATCGGCTCGCGGCGGACGGGCCGGTCTCCGAGTCCACCGCCGCGGCCCTGGCCGAGGGCGCAGCGGCTCGCTGCGGAGCCACGTGGGGTGTGGGCGTCACCGGCGTGGCCGGACCGGACCCGCAGGACGGGCAGCCGCCGGGCACGCTGTATCTCGGGATCGCCGGGCCGGGCGGCACGGTGGTCACCCGCCCGCCGGTGCGTGGGGACCGGTGGGACATCCGGGCCGGGGCTGCCCGCGCCGCCGTGTCGGGCCTACTCACCCGCGTGCGCGGCGCCGCGGGGATGTAGTGTCTTGACACCGCGGTACCGGTGGCAGCCGGACCCGTGCGGAGCCGCGCCCGGCAGGGTTTTCGTGCCCGGGCGGGGAGCCGGGAACCCGGCGACGTGCGTCGTGCGTTGACGGGTTGAGCGACGACGGACGAAGGAGGATGGGATGGCGCTGTTGTTGCGTGAGGCAATCGGTGACAGTCTTCGGCGCACCCGCGTTTCGCAGAGCCGCACCCTGCGTGAGGTCTCCAGCAGCGCCCGGGTCAGCCTCGGCTATCTCTCCGAGATCGAACGCGGGCGCAAGGAGGCGTCGAGCGAACTGCTCGCCGCGATCTGCCACGCCCTCGACGTCCCCTTGTCCGACGTGCTCTTCGACGTCAGCGAGTCACTTGCCGATGCGGTTCCTGCCCGCGGCCGGACCCCGGTGGGCGCGGCGGCCAGTCTCGGGGCCGAGCCGAAGTCCCGGGACTCGGACGCCCTGGCCGCCGAGCATGCGGCGCTCGTGGCGCAGGACACGCGTGTGGTGATCCCGCCGCCGGCGGCACGCGCGCTGGCCGCCGCATAACATGGAGGACGGACCGCGCCGGCCTGGCCGGATGCGGCCGAAAGCGACACAATTCGGGTCACCACCGGGGGGTGGCTCGGGACACACGGCGGCCGGGTACGCGGGGATCACACGGCCGACCGGAAACGGTGCGCGAGGGCCGCGCACCGGGTCGCGTTCGCCGCGGCGTACCAGATGGAGGCAGGATCACACCCATGGCTAATCCGTTCGTCAAGGGTTGGAAGTACCTGATGGCGCTCTTCAACTCGAAGATCGATGAGAAGGCCGATCCGAAGGTCCAGATTCAGCAGGCGATCGAGGACGCGCAGCGCCAGCACCAGGCACTGTCCCAGCAGGCCGCGTCCGTCATCGGCAACCAACGTCAGCTCGAGATGAAGCTCAACCGTCAGCTCGACGAGGTCGAGAAGCTCAACGCGAGCGCCCGGCAGGCCGTGCTCATGGCGGATCAGGCCGGCGCCGCCGGGGACACCGAGAAGGCCATCCAGTACACGAACGCCGCGGAGGCGTTCGCGGCCCAGCTGGTGACCGCCGAGCAGTCCGTCGAGGACCTGAAGGTGCTGCACGATCAGTCGCTGCAGGCCGCGGCGCAGGCGAAGAAGGCCGTCGAACAGAACGCGATGGCTCTCCAGCAGAAGGTTGCCGAGCGCACCAAGCTGCTCAGCCAGCTCGAGCAGGCCAAGATGCAGGAGCGCGTGAGCGAGTCCCTGCGCTCGATGGACTCGACGCTCGCCGCGCCGGGCACCACCCCGAGCCTCGACGCGGTCCGCGAGAAGATCGAGCGTCGCTACGCCACCGCGCTCGGATCCGCCGAGCTCGCGCAGAACTCGGTGCACGGCCGGATGCTCGAGGTCCAGCAGGCCACCGTCCAGATGGCCGGCCACAGCCGTCTCGAGCAGATCCGGGCCTCCATGAAGGGCGAGGCGCTGCCCGGCGCGGCGGCACCGGCGAGCCCTGCGATCAACCCCACCAAGGAACCGCCGTCGGCGGCGGGAAGCGCCGGCTCGCAGTAGCGCCGGCGTCGATGGCAGACGGCAGAAACGCGGCAACGCAATGAACACACCCGCACGCGGTCGGACCGGACAGTTCCCCGGTCCGACCGCGGCCGCGCTCCGGGACATGACCGGCAGCGTGGTCGAGGCGGCCCGCCGCTGGAACGACCCCGCGGCCCGGTTGCGCCGTAAGAAGCGCCGCGCCCGTCGTCGTGCCCGCCTCTTCGGTGCCGCCTCCGGAATGAGCGGCGTCGGCACCGCGACGCTGGTGGCCGCGTCGGCTCCCGACTGGACCATCGTCGCCACCGGCGGGACGACCGCCGTGCTCGTCGTGCCCGCCGCGTTCGCGGTGCGTACCTTCCGGCGCCTCGACGCCGTGCCGCTGCCGCCGCCGGCACCCGCCCGCCGGGCCCTGCCGCCGTCGGGTTCCGTCGCGCGGGCCCCGATGGCCCGGCTGGCGAGCGACGAACAGAGTCTCGCCCAGCTGCTGTCGGTGCTGGCCCGTTCCCGCACCGTCGCCGCCGACGACCTCGAGGAGATCGCCGCGGCCGCCCGGGAGGCCTCCGCCGCGCTCGAGGCCGTCGCGGTGGATGTGGTCGCGCTCGAATCCGCCGCCCGGGACAGTGCCGCCGCCGAGGCGCACCTCGGGGCGACCGTCGCGGCCGCCGGAAAGCGGCTCGACACGGGCGTCGACCAGTTCGAGGAACTCGTTGCCGCAGCGGCCCGGCTCGCGGCGGCCCCGGACGGAACCCGCTCGATGGCTCTGCTCGACCGCCAGCGCGCCGAGCTGATCTCGGCCTCGGACCGGCTCGAGAGCTGGGCCCAGTCGTGGCGGGAGATCCAGCAGATCGAGGGCCGCTACCGGTACTGACGTCGTACCGGTGGCTCAGTCGTCCAGGCCGCGGGCGACGAGGGCCTCGCCCATGGCCTCGGCGGTCAGCAACGCCCCCACGACCACGGGCACCGCCAGGGCCCGCAGCGAGAAGCCGAGCCCGCGGGCCTTGCGCGCCTCGGTCACCTGCGCGACGATCCCGCCGAGCATCGGGACGGCCCGGACGGTCATCACCAGCACGAGGCCGACCCGCTCGGGATCCACGCCGACCCGCCGGAACGGGCCCAGCCCCGCCACGATCGCATCGAGCATGTCGCTCACCCGGGTGGTCAGCGTCACCAGCGCGGCGAGGGCCACGGCAACCAGCAGCTGACCGCACACCACCACCGCCCGCTCCCAGCCGGCGAGCAGCACCTGGAACGCCGCGATCACCACGAGCATCCACAGCAGCGGCCGGAGCTGTCGAAGTGCGGGCCGGGGCGGGATCCGCGCCAGCAGGTAGAGCCCGAGCACGACCACCCCGGCCACCGGCACCTGCCACGGCTGCCGCATCCACACCGTGAGCGCGACGATGAGCACGGCGGTGATCAGCAGCTTCGGGCCCGCCGGCGCCCGGTGCAACGGCGACGACGCGCGATGGTACAAGCCCAGGGTGCTCACGCGACCAGCCTGCGGTAGTAGTCGATCGCCGGGGCGGGCGCGTCGTCGGCGACGACGCGCCCGCCGTCGACGACGAGCACCCGATCGAAGCCGGTCAGCAGGTCGAGATGGTGGGTGACCACCACCAGTTGCTGCTCGAGGTCGGCGAAGGTCCGCGCGATCAGCCGAGCGTTGCGCAGATCCAGCAGCGTGGTTGGCTCGTCCGCCACCAGTACCTGCGGCTCGGTGACCATGATCGCCGCGAGGGCCAGGAGCTGCTTCTGCCCGCCGGAGAGCAGGTGACTCGGGTGGTCGTGGTGCCCGGCCAGCCCGAAGCCGGCGAGCACCCGCCGTACCCGCTCCGCGCGCTCGGCCTTGCTCAGTCCGCTGCGGCGCAGGGAGAAGGCGACGTCTTCCGCGACCGTGGGCATCACGATCTGATGGTCGGGATCGGTGAAGACGAATCCCACGCGCCGGCGCACCTCGCGGGCCTTGCGGGCGGTGTCCAGGCCGTCCACCGTGACCGTGCCGGAGGTCGGGATCACCAGCCCGTTGATCATCCGGGCCAGGGTGGACTTGCCGCTGCCGTTGGCGCCGACGATCCCGACGCGGCGCTCGGTGAGAGTCACGTCGACGCCGTCGAGGACGGTGCGCTCACCGTACGCGTGGCCGACCTGCCGGAAGCGGATCTCGCTCATGCGGTCGTGCCCGGCCCGGTGCTCAGCGCGCGGGGTCGGTGGCCGGGAGTGCCGGTGCGGCCGGGCTGAGCAGGGCCGGGTAGGCGCGGTGCACCTGGGCGGCGACGACCGCCGCGACGACAGCCTTGAGCAGGTCACCGGGCAGGAAGGTGGCGTTCGCACTCAGTGCCGCCCACAGCGTGAGGTCGGTCCGTGCGAGCATGCCGGCGATGCCGAAGACGTAGAGCACGACGATGCCGCCGAGGACGTTGACGGCGATGCCCGGCAGCACCCGGTAGCGGGGCAGCATGCGCGCCGAGAGCCAGCCGATCACCGCGACGGCGGGAAGCCAGCCGAGCAGGAAGCCGACCGTCGGCCCGGCCAGCGCCGTGAGGGTCGTGCGTCCCCCGGCGAGCACCGGCAGCGCCAGGCCCAGCACGATCACCGTGGCCACCGACAGCACGCCCTTGCGGGCGCCGAGCAGCGCCCCCGCGAGCATCACGCCCAGCGTCTGCAGCGTGATCGGCACGCCCGACGAGCCGACGGTGATCTGTCCGGGCAGACCCAGAGCGATGATCAGGGCGGCGAACACGGCGATCTGCGCCAGGTCGCGGGCGGGCGTGCGGCGGTTCGAGGACACGATTCTCAGCCTTCTGACGAGGGGACCGAACCTGTCGAGGGTATGTCGCCGCGGCGTGCTCCTTCCCACCACCCCGCTCCGGGCCGGGCCCCGACCAGGGTCGCACCGGCCTCCGGGTAACCACCCATCTTTCCCTGATCTCTGTGTTGACCTGGTGTTTTTCCGTCTGTGGGGTGTCACGATCGACAACGAACGGCAACGACGCAAGGAGAAGACGATGTTCTGGAAGATCGTGGGTGCGGTGGCGCTGGTGTGGATCGCCCTTGTGGTGATCGGGGCGCTCGCGGAGCACCTGTTCGGGATTCTCGTAGTGAGCGCGCTGATCTTCGGTGGCTACATGCTGTACAAGGCCGTGGCCGGCAGCAAGGACGACCACATCACCCACGTGTGAGGTCGCGGCGGCTCAGCGGCGCAGCAACTGGGCGAGCAGCCGGCGACCCTGCCCGAGCGACACGTCGGGCAGCTACGCGTGACCGACGGCGTGGCTGATCGTGGGCAGTGTCGCGACGTCGGGACACAGGGATCGGCGATAGTGGACGAATGGAACCGGTACCGGAGGACTGGCAGCGGGCGCTCGTGATCGCCGCGCACCCCGACGACATCGAGTACGGCGCGGCGTCCGCGGTGGCGCGGTGGACCCGACAGGGCAAGGAGGTGCGCTACGTCCTGGCGACCAGCGGCGAGGCCGGCATCGCGGGCCTGCCGCCGGCGGCGTGCGGGCCGTTGCGCGAGCAGGAGGAGCGGGCATCCGCCCGGGTCGTCGGGGTCGAGGTGGTCGAGTTCCTCGGGCATCCCGACGGCCGCCTGGTGGCGGGGCCGGACCTGCGCCGCGATCTTGCGGCGGCGATCCGGCGGAACCGACCCGAGATGGTGGTGACCGGCAACTTCGGGCTCACGTGGTTCCCCGGCGTCCTCAACAGCGCCGACCACCGTGCCCTGGGGCTGAGCGTGCTCGACGCGGTCGCCGACGCGGCGAACGAGTGGATTTTCCCGGACCTGGCAGAGGAGGGTCTGCCGCCGTGGCCGGGGGTGCGGTGGGTGGCGGTGAGCACCACGTCTCCCACTCACGGAGTGGACGTCACCGACACCGTCGAGGACGGCGTCGCGTCCCTCGCCGAGCACCGCCGCTATCTCGAGGCGCTCGCGCCTGCCCCCGTGCTCGACCAGGCCCGGGCGCAGGTGGAGTCGGCGACAGCCGCTCTGCCCGGGTTCGCGGCGGAACGGGCCGCCGGTTTCGAGCTCTACACGTTCGGGGGCTGACCGCCGGGCACGAGGACGACTCCGGCGCCGGGCACGGCCTCGACGTCCACGGGCAGCGGTCCGAGCGGTTCGCCGTCCGCATAGGCGGAGATGCCGGGACACTCGAGCCGCACCCGCCGGGCGCGGTGCACGCTCACCTCGTCCAGGTCGACGTGGGTGCCGCGATAGACGGTGGGGAACAGGCGCAGCAGGCGGGTCCGGTTGGCCGAGGTCACGATCACGACGTCGAGGAGGCCGTCGTCGAGACGCGCGTCCGGCGCGATGCGCATGCCGCCCCCGTAGGTGGAGGCATTTCCCACGGCCACCATCGTTGCCGCAACGTCGAGGTCGTCGCCGTCCAGCGTGATGCGATACGGCAGCAGGCGCAGATTCGCCAGTTCCGCGACCATCGCGACGTTGTAGCGCAGCCGGCCGCGCGGCCGGCGCATCCGGTTGGCGCGGTCGGTGACCAGGGAGTCGAATCCGCTGGCGAGCACGGTGCCGAACCAGTGGTCCGGCCGTCCGGGCGCCCGGACCCTTCCGAGGTCGATCGTCCGCGTGGACCCGTCGGCGATCACGTCGGCCGCCGCCACCGGATCCGACGGCACGTGCAGGACGCGGGCGAGGTCGTTGCCGGTCCCGGCCGGGACGATGCCGAGCGGAATCCCGGTCTGCGCGAGCGCCTGCCAGGCGAGCCAGACGAGCCCGTCCCCGCCGACCGCGACGAGTGCCGCGGTTCCCTCGGCGACGGCGTGGCGCACCAGTTCGAGGGAGTGTTCCGGGGTGTCGCCGGCGATCTCGGTGACGCGCAGGCCCCGGTCGCGCAGCCGGGCCATGGCGGACCTCGTCGCGCGCGCGGTGTGCGGACCCGCGGCCGGGTTCGTCAGGACGGTGACGGATTCGATCACGGCAGCAGCTTTCCCGGGTTGAGGATGCCGAGCGGGTCGAGTGCGTCCTTGACCGCGCGGAGCAGGCCGGTGCCCAGAGTCCCGATCTCGTCGGCCATCCACGGCCGATGGTCGCGCCCGACCGCGTGGTGGTGGGTGACGGTGCCACCGGCCGTCATGATCGCGTCCGTGGCGGCGCGCTTGGCCGCCGACCACTGCGTGAGGGGATCGTCCGTCTGCGCACACACGACGGTGAAGTACAGGGACGCGCCGGTGGGGTAGGTGTGCGAGATGTGGCACAGCACCAGTGGCGGGGTCCCCTGTTGCTGCAGGGAGGCGGTGAGCGCGTCGGTCACCGCCGTCCGCAGCCGCGCCAGATTGCTCCACGTGGTGGCGGTTTCGAGGGTCTCGGCGAGGGCCCCGACCCGCAGCAGGGCGTCGCGCAGGTGCGGTGCGTCGAACCGTCCGTGCTCCCAAGCGCGGGCCGGGTCTTCTCCGAGGTCGGTGCCGCCCAGGGTCGCGAGCAGCGCGTCGACCTCGGCGGCGCGGGCTCGTACGTGTTCGGCGGAGCCCTCGACGGTGGTCACGGCCAGGCATCCGGTGGGGGCGGTCGCACCGATGTGCTCGTGCAGCGCGAGGTTCGTCGCGGTCTCGGTCTCGTCCGACAGGCGAAGCACGGTGGGGACGGCGCCGGTCTGCACGAGGGTGCGCAGGGCGTCCGCACCCGTGGCGAAGTCGGGGAACGACCAGGCGCGGTGGGCGGTCGCGGCCGGGATCGGGTGGATTCGCACGCCGACCTCGGTGACGATGCCGAACAGGCCTTCGGACCCGAGGAACAGTTGCCGTAGGTCCGGGCCCGCGGCCGAGGCCGGGGCGCGGCCCGCCCGGACGGTGCCGCGCGGGGTGGCGACGACGAGGTGCTCGACCATCTCGTCGAATCGGCCGTGGCCGGCGGAGGCCTGGCCGGAGGATCGGGTGACGGCGAACCCGCCCACGGTCGCGTGGCGGAAGCTCTGCGGGAAGTGCCCGAGCGAGAAGCCGTGGGCACCGAGCAGCTCCTCGGCCTGCGGTCCGGTCGCACCGGCCTGCAGCGTCGCCAGACCGGAGACCGGATCGAGAGCGGTGAGCGCGTTCATCCGTTGCAGGTCCACTGCGACGACGGCCTCGAAGCCGTCGCGCACCGGGTCCAGCCCGCCGACGACGCTGGTGCCGCCGCCGAACGGCACGACGGCGATCGCCTCGTGTACGCAGTAGTCGAGTACGGCGAGCACCTCGTCGTGGCTTCCGGGGCGCAGCACCGCGTCGGGACCGTCCTGCGGGCCGGGGTTCTGTCGCCGCAGCAGGTCCAGGGTGCTCTTGCCGCCGGCGTGACGGAGCCGGGTCGCGTCGTCGTCGGCGACGTGTTCCGGGCCGACGATGCGCCGCAGGCCCTGGTGGTGCCGGGGGTCCAGCCGTGACGGGGTGAGTCGCACGGCGGTCTCGGGCAGCGAGCGGGCGTGGTCGGTGTCCACGCCGAGGGCCTGTCGAAGCAGTGTGCGGACGCCCTCGCCGAGTTCCTTCCGGCGGTCCGCCGTGCCCCACGCGTCCCACTCCATCTCGGCTGCGGCGGTGGGGTGTTGCGGTGTGAAGCTCAGAGTCATGCGTTACAGTGTTACACACAATGTCTATTCGTAACGATGAGATCCGGTCTTCCGGCCCGTCGGCGGCAACCGTCGAGAACCAGATCCTCGACGCCACCCGCTCGTGCCTGCTCGACTTCGGACTGCGGCGCACCACCCTCGCCGAGGTGGCGCGGCGCGCCGGTGTCAGCCGCCCCACGGTCTATCGCCGCTGGCCCGACACCCGCGCCCTGGTCGCGGACCTTCTCACGCGTGAGATCCGCGCCGTCCTGCCGGATCTCCGCGGAGAGGGGCCCGTCCGGCCGCGCGTCGTGCGGGCCGTCGTGACGGCCGTCGACGAGATCGGCACACACCCGCTGTTCGAGAAGATCCTGCGGTCGGACCCGGACCTGCTCATGACGTACATCGTGGACCGGCTCGGGACCAGCCAGCACGCAGTGCTCGAGGTGCTGACCGGGGCGCTCGTCCTCGGCCAGCGCGACGGCACCGTCCGCGCCGGCGACGTCCGCGCGCTTGCCGCGTTCGTGCTGCTCACCGCCCAGTCCGTGGTGCAGTCCGCCGGGATGGTCGCCGAGGTGGTCGACCGGGCGGCCCTGCTGACCGAGCTGGCGCACGCCGTCGACACCTATCTCGCACCCTCCGGGGAGGATCGCCCGTGACCGGACCCGCCCCCAGCGCTCTCGACGCCGCCCGCCGACGCCGGGAACTCGACGACCTCGCCGCCCGGCCCACCGTCGACGTGCTCGTCGTCGGCGGCGGGGTCACCGGCGCCGGCGCCGCGCTCGACGCCGCGTCGCGCGGCCTGAGCGTCGTCCTCGTCGAACGGCACGATCTCGCCTTCGGTACGAGCCGGTGGAGTTCGAAGCTCGTCCACGGCGGCCTGCGCTATCTCGCCACCGGGAACATCGGCATCGCCCGCGAAAGCGCTGTCGAGCGGGGAATTCTCATGACCCACACGGCGCCGCACCTGGTGCGCGCGATGCCGCAGCTGGTGCCGCTGCTGCCGTCGGTCGGCCGCGGCGAGGCCGCGCTCGTGCGCACCGGGTTCCTCGCCGGCGACGCCCTGCGGGTCTCCGCGCACACGCCGTCCACGGTGCTGCCGCGCTCGCGCCGCATCGGCGCGGGGCGCGCCGCCGACCTGGTCCCCGCCGTCCGGCGCGATGGGCTGCGCGGGGGACTGCTCGCCTACGACGGCCAGCTCGTCGACGACGCCCGGCTCGTCGTCGCCCTCGCCCGCACCGCCGCCTCCTACGGCGCCCGAATCCTCACCCGCGTCGACGCGCACTCCGTCACGGCCGACGGCGCCGCCCTGCGCGACACCCTCACCGGCACCGAGGTGCGGGTGACGGCCCGCGCCGTGATCAACGCGGCGGGCGTGTGGGCGGGACAGGTGGATCCGTCGATCCGGCTGCGACCGAGCCGCGGCACCCACCTCGTGCTCGCCGCCGCCGCCCTCGGCAACCCCACGGCCGCGCTCACCGTGCCGATTCCCGGCGCCACCAACCGGTTCGTCTTCGCGCTGCCCGCCCAGCTGGGCCGCATCTATCTGGGACTGACCGACGAGGAGGCGCCCGGCGTGCTGCCCGACGTCCCGCAGGCCACCGACGGCGAGATCGACTTCCTCCTCGACACCGCCAACACGGCCCTCGCCGTGCCCCTGACCCGCGACGACGTCCTCGGCACCTTCGCGGGGCTGCGGCCGCTGCTCGACTCCTCCGCGCCGGGAACCGACACCGGCGGCGGCACCGCGGACCTGTCGCGCCGGCACGCGGTCGTGCGCTCCGAGTCCGGTCCGATCGGCATCGTCGGCGGCAAGCTCACCACCTACCGGCGGATGGCGCAGGACGCCGTCGACGCGGCCGTCGAGACGGCCGGACTGCGCGTCGGGCCGTGCCGCACCCGGCGGCTCCCTCTCGTCGGCGCCGCGCCTGCTGCTGTGCTGCGCACCGTCGCCGCCCCGGCGAACCTGGTGCGGCGCTACGGCACCGAGGCGGCCCTGCTCGCCGCGGACCCGCGCCGACTGGAACCGATCGCCCCCGGGCTCGACGTCAGCCGCGCGGAACTGGAATTCGCCGTCACCCACGAGGGTGCCCTCGACGTCGACGACATCCTCGACCGCCGCACCCGGATCGGGCTCGTGCCCGGCGACCGGGCCCGGGCGCTCGACGCCGCCGGGGATGTGTCGGCCTGACCACCGGAGCGTCCGGCTCGGCACTCTTCACGTGCGCGATATTCTGAGACGGCCGTCGGGCGGGCGCCGCGACGGACTCGGGAGTGGACGACACCGTGGGAGAACTGCAGACCGGCTCCGTGTTCGCCGGGTACCGTATCGAACGCCGCCTCGGCACGGGAGGGATGGGCAGCGTCTACCTGGCGCGGCATCCGAACCTGCCGCGTTTCATCGCGCTGAAGCTGCTCGACCCCTCGGCGACCGCGAACCCGGGCAACCGCAGCCGGTTCCTCCGGGAGGCCGACCACGTCGCGCGGCTCGAACATCCCAACATCGTCACCGTGTACGACCGCGGCAATGTCGGCGACCAGTTGTGGATTGCGATGCAGTACGTGGACGGCACCGACGCGGTGGGTGCACTGCGCAGGGGGCCGATGCCTCCGGGGCGCGCCGTGCACATCGTGTCCGAGACCGCCCGCGCGCTCGATTACGCGCATGCACACGGGATACTGCACCGCGATGTCAAGCCCGCGAACATCCTGCTCGCGCCGAGCGGGGGGAACGAACCCGAGCGCGTCCTGCTCGCGGACTTCGGGATCGCGAAGAGCCTCGACAGCACGGCGGTCACCGAGACCGGCATGCTCGTCGCCAGCCTGCAGTACGCGTCCCCCGAGCAGATCGAGGGGCGGCCCCTCGGCCCCCGGACCGACGTCTACGCCCTCGGGTGCACGCTCTATCAGCTGCTCACGACGCGGCCACCGTTTCCGGGGTCCGAGCCGGCCCATCTGGTCCACGCGCATCTGCATCTGCCCCCGCCGCGCCCCACCGCGGCGCGGCCGGACCTGCCGTCCGCGTTCGACGACGTGATCGTCCGCGCGATGGCCAAGCGCCCCGAGGACCGCTTCCCCACGTGCGGTGCGCTGGCTGCGGCCGCGCGTGCCGCTCTCACCGAGCCGGTCACCGAGCCGGTCACCGCGCCGACCCGGGCGATCACCGCCGCCGAACCCGCCCCCGTGTACGCGGGTCCGACCGCCCCGCCCGGACACCCGATGTCGCGTTCCCGGCGGCCGCTGCTCGTGCTGCTGGGCGCCGCGGTCGTGGGCCTCGCGCTCGTCGGATCGCTGACGTGGATCCTGCCCGGCCGCAACGAGGCGCCGGAGCCGGATGCGCGGGCCGACACCTCGGTCACCGGGCAGATCGACAGCCCCGGTCCGGTGGCGCCGCCTCCCGCGACGGTCACGGTGGAGGTCACCGACCTCCCCACCACGTCGCCCGCACCGACGACCGCGGCCCCGCCGCAGAGCCGCCCGGACCGCATCCCGGTCGCGCAGGCGGACACCCGGGGCTTCGACGACGACATCGGGCCGCGCTGCAACTCGACCGACGAGGCCGTCGCGGTGGCGCGCACGTCGGCGTCGCGGGTCCTGGTGTGCCGCAACGACTCCGATCGCCTCTACTACAAGGGCCTGCGGCTCAGCGACGGTGCCGACATCGAACTGGCCGATGCCGCTCCGGCCGCCGCCGGATTCACCGTCGTGGCCGGACCTGTGCGCTACACGTTCGACGAGGACGAACTGCTGATCATCGACAACGGAACGGTCACCACCCGCGAGCAGGTGCTCCAGTTCTGGTCGGCGTATCCGTGACCGCCGGGGCCGCGGAGCGGCCACCCCGGGGGACTGTCGCCGCCGATCTCCGCGCCGATCGGTGGCCGGCCACGGATACGGGACCATCGCCGGGCCGGGATCGCCCCTCCGAGCCATCACCAGTAGCGACTGCCGGGCCCGCCTTTGAAAGGGCCGACCACCCGATCGGTGATCCAGCCGCCGTAGAAGCCGCCCGCCTGGGGACGCACCCGCTCGCCGTCGACGAAACAGCCGTCCATCGGACCCGGCATGACCGCCACATGCCCGACGAGTGCCTCGTATCCGGCAACCGGCCGGGGATAGTGCCACGCCGCACGCTCGGCGACGTGTCCGCCTGCCACGACGTCGAAATAGTCGGCCCGTCCCTTCCACTCGCACACCGTGCTTCCGGGAACCGGCCGCAGGACCCCCTCGGCGAAGCATGTCCGGGGCAGGTAGTAGGTCGGTGGGTGGCTCGTCTCCAGCAGCCGCAACGGGTGGCGGGTGCGTGCGACGAGTTGCCCGCCGAACCACACCTCGACCAGCTCGTCGCTCCGTCGGACCACGGGCGGCCGCGGGTAGTCCCACACCGACTCCTGCCCCGGACCGACGGGGTCCGGCACCGGATGGCCGCTCGTCACGGGACACCTGCCGGCATCGTCATGCTTCCAGGCTCGCACGTACGACGCGGTGGGCACAGTCCGGGCGAGCCCCACCGTCGAGGCGCTGCACCGGCGGCCGGTACTCCCGGCGTCGCCTCCACGACCGGGCAGCGCGGAGCGGGTGTGGCAGGCTGAGCCGATGCGAGTGGCGGTGGTGGCCGGGCCCGACGCCGGGCATGCGATCCCGGCGATAGCCCTGAGCCTGCGTCTGGCCGAGGCGGGCGACGAGCCCGTCCTCTTCACCGGCGAGCGGTGGCTCGGCCTCGACCTCGACGGGGTGACGCTCGCGCCGCTCGCCGGCCTGGCCCCGCGTCCGGAGGACGACGATGCCGATGCCGGTGCCCGCATCCATGCCCGCGCCGCCCACATCGCGTCCGAGATGCTGCCCGGGCTCAGCGCCTTGCTGCCCGACCTCGTCGTCTCCGACGTGCTCACCGCGGGCGGCGGCATGGCCGCCGAACGCCTCGGTATCCCCTGGGTGGAGCTGTCGCCCCACCCGCTGTATCTGCCCTCGCGGGGGCTGCCCCCCATCGGCAGCGGTCTCGCCGCAGGCACCGGGCTGCGCGGGCGCGCGCGGGACACGGTGCTGCGCGCGGCGACCGCCCGGTCGATCCGGCAGGGCGAACGCGAACGGTCCGCGGCGCGCGTCGGGATCGGCCTGGCCGCCCGGGATCCGGGGCCGGCGGCCCGGCTCGTCGCCACCCTGCCCGCCCTCGAGGTGCCGCGACCTGACTGGCCCGCCGGGGCGCACGTCGTCGGGCCACTGCTGTGGGAGCCCACCGGCGACGTCCTGGAGCCGCCCTCCGGCGACGGACCGCTGGTGATGGTGGCCCCGTCCACCGCGGCTACCGGCGTGCCCGGCCTGCTCGACGCCGTGTGCACGGGCCTCGGCGGATCCGGGATGCGGATCGTCGTCGCGATGCTCGAGCCGCCCGAGCGGGACTGGCCGGACGGCGTCGTGGCCGGGCACGGCCGGCAGGACCTGCTGCTCGAGCAGGCCGATGTGGTGGTGTGCGGTGGCGGCCACGGGATGCTCGCCAAGGCCCTGCGCGCCGGAGTGCCCGCGGTAGTGGTGCCCGGCGGCGGCGACCAGTGGGAGCTGGCCAATCGGGCCGCCCGGCAGGGCAGCGCGGTGGTCGTGCGGCCACTCGACGCCGACGCGCTGCGGGCGGCCGTGGACACCGTGCTGGCCGGGCCGCGCTTCACGCGCGCGGCCCGCCTGGCCGCCGCGACGGCAACGCAGGTCGAGGACCCGGTGGCCGTCTGCCGCAGCGTCGTGGCGCCGATGCGGTGACGTGCCCCGTGTCCGCTCCACCGGCCGCTGTCGCGGGCCCGGGAGGCGACTACCGTGGCGCAGGTGCGACTGACGGAATTTCACGAGTGTGTCCGCAACGAGTTCGGGCAGCTGCGCGGCGACGCCCTGCTACGTGACCACGTGCTGCTCTCGCTCGGCGGGCGGACCGCCGCCGCGGCCATCGAGGCCGGCCGGGAACCCCGTGAGGTGTGGCGGGCCCTGTGCGACGAGTTCGACGTCCCGCCCGCGCGCCGGTGAAACCGCCGCGCCCGTTCCGTTCGAACAATTGTTCGCCTATGCTGGTCCGCGGGTGGTGAAGAAGTAGTCCACAGGCGTCCGATTCATCCACAGATCCGGCCGCTCGCCGGTCGGGACGGCGAACTTGTCGGTGCCGGACTCTAACGTCATCGGCAAGCAAGACGAGACTCGAAAAGGGGACCACGATGGCACCACAGGCACACGATCGCGACAAGGCGCTCGAGCTGGCGCTCGCGCAGATCGACAAGAGCTTCGGCAAGGGCTCGGTGATGCGCCTGGGGGAGGAGTCCCGCCAGCCCATCGCCGTGATCCCGACGGGCTCGATCGCGCTCGACGTCGCGCTCGGCATCGGCGGCCTTCCGCGCGGCCGGGTCGTCGAGATCTACGGCCCGGAATCCTCCGGTAAGACGACGGTCGCGCTGCACGCCGTTGCCAACGCCCAGGCCGCCGGCGGCATCGCCGCCTTCATCGACGCCGAGCACGCGCTCGATCCCGACTACGCCCGCAAGCTCGGCGTCGACACCGACGCCCTGCTCGTGTCGCAGCCGGATACCGGTGAGCAGGCGCTCGAGATCGCGGACATGCTGATCCGTTCCGGCGCGCTCGACATCATCGTGGTCGACTCGGTGGCGGCCCTGGTGCCGCGCGCCGAGATCGAGGGCGAGATGGGTGACAGCCACGTCGGCCTGCAGGCCCGCCTGATGAGCCAGGCGCTGCGCAAGATGACCGGTGCGCTCAACAACTCGGGCACCACCGCGATCTTCATCAACCAGCTGCGCGAGAAGATCGGTGTGATGTTCGGCTCGCCCGAAACGACCACCGGCGGCAAGGCGTTGAAGTTCTACGCCTCGGTGCGCCTGGACGTGCGCCGCATCGAGACCCTCAAGGACGGCTCCGACGCGGTGGGCAACCGCACCCGCGTCAAGGTCGTCAAGAACAAGGTGTCGCCGCCCTTCAAGCAGGCCGAGTTCGACATTCTCTACGGCCACGGCATCAGCAAGGAGGGCTCGCTCATCGACATGGGTGTCGAGCAGGGCTTCATCCGCAAGTCCGGCTCCTGGTACACCTACGAGGGCGACCAGCTCGGTCAGGGCAAGGAGAACGCCCGCAAGTTCCTGCTGGAGAACACCGACATCCGGGACGAGATCGAGAAGAAGATCAAGGAGAAGCTCGGCATCGGGGCGGACGTCACCGCCGAGGTGGCCGACGAGCCCGCCGACTTCTGAGTCGAGCGTTGGGCAGCGACTCCCGTCGCGGTGACCGGCGCGGCGGCGACCTGCCCGGCGGCGGAACGGAGGCCCAGGCCAAGGACCTGTGCCTCCGTCTGCTGACCGACCGGGCTCGCAGCCGCGCCGAACTCGCCGCGAAACTCGAACAGAAGGGCTTCGCCGCGGACGTCGCCGAGCGGACCCTCGACCGGCTCACCGACGTGGGTCTCGTCGACGACGCCGAGTTCGCCCAGCAGTGGGTGCGCTCCCGTCACCGGCATGCCGGCCGGGGGAAACGTGCCCTGGCAATGGAACTGCGCCGCAAGGGGATCGGGCAGCACGAGGCGGCCGAGGCGCTGGAGCAGATCGACGGCGACGACGAACGCGCCCGCGCCGCCGAACTGGTGCGCAAGAAGCTGCGCACCCAGCCCCCGCTGCCCACGGAGGGGGATCGGCGCGAGATCGCCGCGGAACGGGACAAGGTGGTGCGACGGCTGGTCGGCATGCTCGCCCGCCGTGGTTACCCGCAGGGCCTGGCCTTCGACGTGGTCCGCGGCGAACTCGCCGGACTCGATCCCGAGCCCGGCGAGTTCGCCACCGACTGACGGGTTACCGGCGCTTGTCGTGATCGCTGGTGATGTCCACCCCCGGGACGGTCATGCCGGAAAGCACGTTGTCGGGTGCGTTCTCGTCGGCCTCCGGCATCGCGGCACGGTTCTTGCGTCCGGTCCGCAGGCGCCGCTCGAGCCGGGTCGCGACGATCGTCAACGCGCCGTTGAGCACGATCATGATCGCGGCCACCACGAGCAGCGACGGCAGGTAGTTGCCGAAGAACGCGCCGAGCTGCTGACCGGCGCGCACGACTTCGACGTATCCGATGAGATAGCCGAGCGCGGAGTCCTTCAGGGCCACCACCATCTGCGAGACGATCGCCGGCAACATCGCCGTGACGGCCTGCGGCAACAGGATCAGCCGCATGATCTGGCCCTTCCGCATGCCCAGGGCCGCGGCGGCCTCGGTCTGCCCGCGGGGCAGCGACCGGATACCGGCGCGGACGATCTCGGCGATCACCGAGCCGTTGTAGAGGGTCAGGCCGGTGACCACCGCAGCCAGCGCCAGGTACTTCGACCGGAAGACCTGGTATTCGGCGAACAGCTGGTAGGCGAAGATCATCAGGATCAGCACCGGGATGGCCCGGAACAGTTCGACGATGAAGCCGCACACCGCGCGCACGGGTCGGTGATCGGAGAGCCGGCCGATGCCCAGCGCCGCCCCGAGGATCAGGGCGAGCACGATGGACACCGCCGCCGCGATGAGCGTGCCCCGGATGCCGGGGATCAGATACGTGGTCCACGAGCTCGATTCCAGGAACGGCTCCCACTTCTCGGTGGTGAGCTGCCCCTTGTCGTCGAGAGCCCGGTAGACGAAATAGCCGACGGCGACGAGCAGCACGGCCACCGCCGCCGAGGCGACGTGGTAGATCGTTCGCGCCCGCGGACCGGGGGCGTCGTAGAGGACGGTTGCGCGGCCGGTACTCACCGGGACACCTCGAATCGCGTGCTCAGCCAGCCGAACAGCAGGCCCGTGGGCAGGGTCAGGATCACGAAGCCGAGGGCGAAGATGCCGCCGATGACGAAGATCTGCGCCTCGTTCTCGATCATGGTCTTCATCAGCAGGGAGGCTTCCGAGACGCCGATGACGGACGCGATCGTCGAATTCTTGGTCAGGGCGATCAGCACGCTACCGAGGGGTGCGATCACCGCACGGAACGCCTGCGGCAGCACGATCAGGCGCAGATTCTGGCCGAAGGTCAACCCGAGGGAGCGGCCCGCCTCGGCCTGCCCGACGTTGACGGTGTTGATGCCCGAGCGCAGCGACTCGCAGACGAACGCCGCGGTATAGACGCTCAGGCCCAGCACCGCGAGCCGGAAGTTGTTGTCCACCAGGAACGTCGGCGACGACTGGGGGGCAAGGCTGATGCCCAGCGTCTGGGACAAGCCGAACAGGCAGAAGATGATGATCAGCGTCAGGGGGGTGTTGCGGAAGATCCCCACGTACACGGTGCCGACCGCCCGTGCCACCGGCACCGGGGACACGCGCATCCCGGCGAGGATCGTTCCGAGGATCAGTGCGCCGATCGCCGAGAGCACCGTCAACTGCACGGTGGTCCAGAAGGCGTCGATCAACTGATCGCCGTACTTGCTCAACAGATCCACAGGTCAACTCCACCGATCGGGGGCTGGGATCCGGCCGGCCCGTGACGAGTCGTCGAACGGGCCGGCCGGACGGCGGGGACGGTCAGTAGCGGTCGACCTGCGGCGGTTCCGGCAGGGGGTATCCGGACGGGCCGACAGTGGATTCGAGGGCGGCCTGCCAGGCCCCGCTCGAGATCATCTCTTCGATCGCGTCGTTGATCTGGTTGCGGGACTCGGTGTCGCCCTTGGCCAGACCGATACCGTAGCGCTCCTCCGTGAACGGCTCGCCCACGACCTTCAACTGGCCCGGGTACTGGGCCGCGTAACCGGCGAGGATGATGTCGTCGGTGGTCACGGCGTCGACCGCACCGTTGCGCAGCGCTTCGACGCAGGCGGAGTAGGTGTCGAACTCCTGCAGCTGCACGTCCTGCGCGTAGGTGTCCTTGACCTTCTGCGCGGGGGTGGAGCCGGCCACCGAGCACAGCCGCTTGCCGCCGTTGAGCGACTCCGGTCCGGTGATGTCGGTGTTGTCGGCCCGCACGAGCAGCGACTGACCGGCGACGAAGTACGGTCCGGCGAAGTCGACCTTCTCCTTGCGCGTGTCGGTGATCGAGTAGGTGGCGACGATGTAGTCCACCTCACCGTTCTCGATGAGGGTCTCGCGCTGCGGGGACGGAGCTTCCTTGAACTCGATGTTCTCCGGCGCCACTCCCAGCTGCTGCCCGACGTACTTCGCGACCTCGACGTCGAACCCGCTGAAGGTGCCGTCGGGATTGCGCAGCCCGAGTCCGGGCTGGTCGAACTTGATGCCGACGACGAGGGAGCCGCTCTCGGCGGACTGCGACACGCTGCGCTGCTCGTCTCCGCCACACGCGGTGGCGAGCACGGCGACGGCGATCGCGCCGATGCCCAGGCGAACCGAGCGGGTGATTCTCATCGAGTACCTCCGTGTTGTGGGTGATGCCGCCCCGGTTCGGGTGCGGCAGCGACGCCGGATCAGTGACTGAGGATCTTGCCGAGGAAGTCCTGGGCGCGGGCGGACTTGGGTGCGGTGAAGAACGTGTCGGGGTCGGTGTCCTCGACGATCTGCCCGTCCGCCATGAACAGCACGCGGTTGCCGGCCTTGCGGGCGAAGCCCATCTCGTGGGTGACGACGAGCATCGTCATGCCCTCCCGGGCCAGCGACGTCATGACGTCGAGCACCTCCTGGACCATCTCGGGGTCCAGCGCCGAGGTCGGCTCGTCGAACAGCATGACCTTCGGGTTCATCGCCAGTGCCCGCGCGATCGCGACGCGCTGCTGCTGGCCGCCCGAGAGCTGCGCGGGATACTTCTCCGCCTGATTGGCGATGCCCACGCGTTCGAGAAGCTGCCGCGCCTGCTCCTTGGCGTCGGCCTTGCCCTTGCGACGGACCTTCACCGGGGCGAGCATGACGTTGTCGAGGATGGTCTTGTGCGCGAACAGGTTGAACGACTGGAACACCATTCCCACGTCGGCTCGCAGCGCCGCGAGCGCCTTACCCTCCGCGGGAAGCAGCCTGCCGTCCACCCGGATCTCGCCCGAGTCGATCGGCTCGAGCCGGTTGATGGTCCGGCACAGGGTGGACTTGCCGGACCCGGACGGCCCCACCACGATCACGACCTGCCCCGCAGGCACCTCGAGGTTGATGTCCTGCAGCACGTGCAGGGCTCCGAAGTGCTTCTCCACCGCCGACATCGAGATCATCGGGGGTGCGCCGCCTGCCGAGCCGGAGGGCTTCTCGAATTCGACCGCCGCTGGTGTCATGGACAGAACCCTATGCTGCCCGCGCCGCCGTGCCGCAATTTTCGGAAGCCGAGTTCGGACTGCGTAATGGAAAATTTACGGTCGGCGCCGAGAGGCCGGATCCGGTTCGCCCCGCGGGGCCGCGCGATGGACTAAGTTGTCTCCCTCGGCCCACTTCAGGAGCGGTCCGGCCCCGTGAGCTAGGCTGGGACGTGTCATCGATGGACCATGAACCCCCCAGCGCCCCGGCCGCCCCCGACGCGACCGCCGGGGTCGGCGCCCGCACCTACGAGGTGCGCACCTATGGCTGCCAGATGAACGTGCACGACTCCGAGCGCCTGTCCGGCCTGCTCGAGGACTCCGGGTTCACCAAGGCGGGGCCGGGTGCGCCCGCCGATCTCGTGGTCTTCAACACCTGTGCGGTGCGTGAGAATGCCGACAACAAGCTCTACGGCAACCTGAGCCATCTGCGGCCCGTCAAGGACGCCAACCCGAACATGCAGATCGCCGTCGGTGGGTGCCTCGCCCAGAAGGACCGCGAGGTTGTTGTGAAGAAGGCGCCGTGGGTCGACGTCGTGTTCGGCACGCACAACATCGGCAACCTGCCGGCGCTGCTCGATCGTGCCCGGCACAACCGCCGCGCCGAGGTCGAGATCCTCGAATCGCTCGAGGCGTTCCCCTCGACCCTGCCCGCCCGGCGCGAGTCCAGCTACGCCGGCTGGGTGTCGATCTCCGTGGGCTGCAACAACACCTGCACCTTCTGCATCGTGCCGTCGCTGCGTGGCAAGGAGGTGGACCGCCGGCCCGGCGATATCCTCGCCGAGGTCCGCGCGCTCGTCGACGAGGGCGTCCTCGAGGTGACCCTGCTCGGGCAGAACGTCAACTCCTACGGCCGCTCCTTCGCCGATCCGGAGCAGCCCCGCGACCGCGGCGCGTTCGCCGCGCTGCTGCGCGCCTGCGGGGGCATCGAGGGCCTCGAACGGGTCCGCTTCACCTCGCCGCACCCCGCGGAGTTCACCGACGACGTCATCGAGGCGATGGCGCAGACCCCGAACGTGTGCCCGCAGCTGCACATGCCGCTGCAGTCCGGCTCCGACCGCGTCCTGCGCGCGATGCGCCGCTCGTATCGCAAGGAGCGGTTCCTCGGGATCATCGAGAAGGTGCGCGCGGCCATGCCGCACGCGGCGATCACCACCGATATCATCGTCGGATTCCCCGGCGAGACCGAGGAGGACTTCCAGGAAACCCTCGACGTCGTCGAGAAGGCCCGGTTCACCAGCGCCTTCACTTTCCAGTACTCCAGGCGACCCGGCACGCCGGCCGCGGAGATGGACGGCCAGCTGCCCAAGGCGGTGGTGCAGGAACGGTACGAACGGCTCATCGCGCTGCAGGAGCGGATCACCCTCGAGGAGAACCTCGCGCTCGTCGGCACGGAGGTCGAGCTGCTCGTCGCCGCGGGGGAGGGCCGCAAGGACTCCGAGACCGCCCGGATGAGCGGCCGCGCCCGTGACGGCCGGCTCGTGCACTTCCGACCCGAGGGCAACGTCGACCGTGCGGTTCGCCCGGGCGACGTCGTCACGATCGTGATCAGCGAGGCCGCCCCGCACCATCTGGTCGCGGACACCCCGATCCTGACCCACCGGCGCACCCGCGCCGGCGACCGGTTCGAGCAGGGCCGCACCCCCAGGACGCCCCCCATCGGGGTGGGGCTCGGTCTCCCGCAGATCGGTGTGCCCGAGCCACTTCCGGTACAGACGGGATGTGACGCATGACCGCGAGCGGCCCCGACGAGAGCAGGACGCCCGGCGACGACGCCGGCGACGACGGAAGGGACCCGATGGACGAAGTCCGCGCCGACCTCGAGGCAGCCGAACGCAAGATCGCCGGCGAGATCGACCCCGGAGCCCGCGCGCTCGTCGTCGCGGTCGCGGTGCTCGTGCTGCTCGGCTCGTTCAGCCTGCCCCACGCCGGGGCGGCCAACGGGTGGGAGGTGCTGTCCTTCGCCCCCGACGCGACCGCCGAGTCCATCGCGCTGCCCTCCCGCATCTTCGTGTGGCTCGCTCTGGTGTTCGGCGGGATCTTCTCCATCCTGGCGCTCGTCACCCGCCGGTGGGTGCTGGCGTGGCTGGCGCTGGCCGGCTCCGCGGTGTCGATCGTGTTCGGCATGCTCTCGATCTGGTCGAGGCAGACCCTGCCGGTCGGCGACCCGGGCGCGGGGCCGGGCATCGGCCTGATCCTGGGCTGGATCACCGTCATGGTGCTCACCTTCCACTGGGCGAAGGTGGTGTGGACGCGCACCGCGCTCCAGCTCGCCGCCGAGGAGGAACTCCGCAACGCGGCGGCCCAGCAGGAGAACAAGGGCCTGCTCGACGACTGACCGTCCGGAACCGGACGAACGACGGTGCCCCCGGCTCGAACGAGCCGGGGGCACCGTCGTGTCCGGACGGGCGCTCAGCGCTCCCCGACGGCTCCTTCCGCGGCGTCGGCCCATTCCCGCCACTGCTGCGCCTGCGCGAGCGCACTCTCGGCGTCCTTCGGGCGGCCCGCGGCGGTGGCCTTGGCGGCCTGCTCCTCGAACTGGCGCACGCGCTCCCGGAACTGGGCGGCACGGGCGAGCGCCTCCGGGTCGGTGCGTCGCCACTCGGACTCGGCGGCCTCGCGGACCCGCTTCTCGATCGCCCGCAGACGGCTCTCGAGGTCGTGCATCCGCTCCCGCGGGACCTTGCCGATCTCCTCCCACCTGTCCTGCAGCTCGCGCAGCCGGGCTCGGGCGGCGTCGATGTCCGCCGCCGGATCGATCGACGCCGCCGACTGCAGCAGCGCCTCCTTCGCCTGCGCGTTCTCCTCGAACTCCGCGTCCCGCTCCGAGGCGGCTGCGTTGCGGGCGGCGAAGAACACGTCCTGGGCGCCCTTGAACCGCTTCCACAGCTGATCGTCGGCCTCGCGCGGTGCCCGGCCGGCCGCCTTCCACTCGGCGAGGAGTTCCCGGAACGCGGCCGCCGTCGCACCCCAGTCGGTCGAGTCCTGCAGTTCCTCGGCCCGCGCCACGAGCTCCTCCTTGCGGGTCCTGGCGGCGGCGCGCTCGCGGTCCAGTTCGGCGAAGTGCGCGCCGCGCCGGCGGTTGAACGCCTCGCGGGCCTTCGAATAGCGCCGCCACAGGGCGTCGTCGACTTTACGGTCCACGCCGCGGATCGTCTTCCACTCCTCGAGGATCTCCCGCAACCGGTCGCCGGCGGCCTTCCACTGGGTCGACTCGGCGCCGATCTGCTCGGCCTCGGCCGCGAGGGCCTCCTTGCGGGCGGTGGCCGCCGCCCGCTGGTGCTCCTTCTCCTGTTTCGCGGCGACCGCCGCCTTCTCCGAGTCCGCGACGATCGCCGCGAGCCGTTCGGCGAGGGCGTCGAGGTCACCGATCACGGCGGCGGTGGGCAAGGACTCCGCGAGCGCCTGGGCCGCCGTCCGGGTCTTCTTCGCATCCCCGGTGCCCGAGCTCAGCCGCGACTCGAGGATCGCCACCTCGGTCGCGAGGTCGTCGTAGCGGCGGCCGAAGTGTGCAAGCCCCTCGGCCGCGTCGCCCGCCTGCCAGGACCCGATACACCGCTCGCCCTCGGCGGTCTTCACCCACGCCGTGCCGTCCTCGTCGACGCGGCCCCACCGGCTCGGATCGCTGGCCGGGACCGTGGGCTGCGGATGGGGATGGGCGGCCGGATGCGGCTTGGGTGCCGACGACTCGGGGGCCGGCCGCTGCCGACCCGGTTTCGGAGCGCCCGGCTTCGGAGCGCGGGATTCCTGCGTTGCGTTCGGGTCGGTCATCGGTCCTCATCTCTGCCGCGCGGCACGGCTGCCTGGTCGCACTGGTTCGCGTGGTCGGGCCGCGGAGGTCGCTCCGAGACCACGCCCGCCCACTATTGAAACAGGTCGCACGGCCGGGAGGCGGCGGGTCGGGTCGACTACGGTGGCCCGTGTGTTGATCGCCGCGGCGTTCGTGCCGTCCCCACCCCTGCTCGTTCCCGAGCTGACCGGCTCCGCGGCCGCCGAGACCGCCGACCTGCGCGACGCCGTGCTCGCCGTCGGGGCGGAACTGCGCGCCGCGGCGCAGTGGGTCGTCGTCGGTACGGGCACGGAGGCCGCGGACCTCCCGGACACGGCCGTCGGAACGTTCCGCGGCTTCGGCGTCGACCTGGCGGTATCGCTCGGGCCGGCGACCGCGGGGACGCCCGATCCGCAGCTGCCGCTGTCGGCCCTGATCGCGGGCTGGATGCGCGACCGGACGGCGCCGGTCGTGCGCGCCACCACGCACGTCGTGCCGGCCGACGCGACCCCGCAGGACTGCGCCCGCTTCGGGCGGCGACTGCGCGACGCCCTGGACGCGGACCGCACCCCGACGGCCCTGCTCGTGGTCGCGGACGGCCCGGCCACGCTCACCGCGAAGGCACCCGGGGCCTACCACCCCCGAGCGCAGGAGGTGGACGAGGCGCTCGGCGCCGCCCTCGCGGTCGGCGACGCCGCCGCGCTCGCCGCGCTCGACCCGGCGCTCTGTACCGAACTGGTCCTCGACGGCCGCGCCGCATGGCAGGTGCTGGCCGCGGTGTTCGGCGCCGACGGACCGGCGGCGGCCGCCACGACCCACAGCAGCGCGCCGTACGGCGTGGGATACCACGTGGGGGTGTGGCGACCGTGACCCGTGAGCCCATCCGTCCGGTCGCCGTCGTCGGCCCGACGGCCACCGGCAAGTCCGATCTGGGCCTCGATCTCGCGGTGGAACTCGGCGGGGAGATCGTCAACATCGACGCGATGCAGCAGTACCGGGGCATGGACATCGGCACCGCCAAGCTGCCCGTCGACGAGCGCCGCGGCATCACCCACCATCAGCTCGACGTCCTCGACGTCACCGAGACCGCCACGGTCGCCCGCTACCAGCAGGCGGCGACCGCCGACGTCGAGGCGATCCGGGCCCGCGGCGCCGTGCCGATCATCGTCGGCGGCTCGATGATGTACGTGCAGGCGCTCCTCGACGAGTGGCAGTTCCCCGCGACGGATCCGCAGGTACGGGCCAAGTGGGAGGCGCTGCTCGCCGACGAGGGGGTGGCCGCGGTGCACGAGGCGCTGCAGCGGGCCGACCCGGTCGCCGCGGCGACGATCCTTCCCACCGACGGCCGCCGTATGGTCCGCGCCCTCGAGGTGGTCGAGCTCACCGGGTCGCCGTTCGCGGCGTCGCAGCCGCAGATCGGCGATCCCAGATGGGGGACCGTCGTGCTGGGGGTGGACCGGGACACCGTGGCCCTCGACGACCGGATCGCTCGGCGCACGGACCTGATGTTCGAGCGCGGACTGGTCGACGAGGTGGTGGCGCTGTGCGAGCGGGGGCTGCACGAGGGGGTGACGGCCCGTCGGGCGATCGGGTACGCGCAGGTGCTCGAGTACCTGGCCGGTGAGTGCGACCTCGCACACGCCCGCGAGCGCACCTTCATCGGGACGCGGCGTTACGTGCGCCGGCAACGCTCGTGGTTCCGCCGGGATCCGCGGGTGCACTGGCTCGACGGTGCCGATCCGGCGCTGCGGGACACGGCGCTGCGGGTTCTCGACGATGCGAACCGTCGATAAGGTGACGGGCATGGACTTCAGCAAGGGGCACGGCACCGAGAACGACTTCGTGATCCTCCCCGATCCCGACGTGCGGATCTCCCTCGAGCCGAAGCGGGTGGCGGCGCTGTGCGACCGCCGCCGCGGCCTCGGGGCGGACGGGGTCCTGCGCGTCGCGCGTGCCGGGGCGCTGGTCGACGCCGGGGTTCTGCCGGCACTGCCCGAGGGGACGGACGCCGACGACTGGTTCATGGACTACCGCAACGCCGACGGCTCGATCGCGGAGATGTGCGGCAACGGGGTGCGTGTGTTCGCGCATTTCGTCACCGCGAGCGGGCTCGAGTCGCGGGGCGAGTTCGTCGTCGGCAGCCGCGCCGGCGGCAAGCCGGTGCAGGTGCACAGCGCCGACGCCACCCACGGCGAGGTCACCGTCGACATGGGTGTCGTGCGGGAGCTGGGGGAGTCGTCGGCCACCATCGAGGGCCGGGTGTACCGCGGGCTGGGCATCGACGTCGGCAACCCGCACCTGGCCTGTGTCGATCCGCACCTGACCGCGGCGACGCTGGCCGCCCTCGACCTGTCCGGTCCGGGTTTCGACCCCGGCTTCTTCCCACAGGGGGTCAACATCGAGTTCCTCACGCCCATCTCCGCGGGCGCGGTGGACATGCGGGTGTACGAGCGGGGGGTGGGGGAGACCCGGTCCTGCGGCACCGGCACGGTCGCCGCCGCGGCGGCGGCGTTGCGTTTCGACGGCTCCGGTTCCGGTACGGTCCAGGTGCACGTCCCCGGCGGGACCGTGCAGGTGCGCCTCGAGGACGGCCGGGCCGCGTTGCGCGGCCCGTCGGTGCTGGTGGCGTCGGGCACGATCGGCGACGACTGGTGGAGCGGTCTGGACTGACTCCCGGCCCGGGACGCGTGCGCGCCGCGTGGGTTTCGCCCTGCGCGGACACCCGGAAAGTCGCATGCGCCGGCGCGTCCGACGTGGGACGATGGTCGTGTATGACGAACACACGACGAAACGAATCGGCCACCGACGACGCGGACCGCGTCGCGGGCTGGGCCCCCGCCGACCCGTCGGTCGGCGAGATGCAGCTCGAGGACCGCAGCGCACTGCGCCGCGTCGCCGGGTTGTCCACCGAACTCGAGGACATCACCGAGGTCGAATACCGGCAGCTCCGCCTCGAACGGGTGGTGCTGGTCGGGGTGTGGACCGGAGGCACCGCCGTCCAGGCAGAGGCCAGCCTCGCCGAGCTCGCCGCACTGGCCGAGACCGCGGGCTCCGAGGTACTCGAGGGATTGATCCAGCGCCGGGACCGTCCCGACGCCGCGACCTACATCGGCTCCGGCAAGGCCGAGGAACTGCGCCAGGTGGTGCTGGCCACCGGTGCCGACACCGTCATCTGCGACGGCGAGCTCACCCCCGCGCAGCTGACCGCCCTGGAGAAGATCGTCAAGGTCAAGGTCATCGACCGCACCGCACTGATCCTCGACATCTTCGCCCAGCACGCCACCTCCCGTGAAGGCAAGGCGCAGGTATCGCTCGCGCAGATGGAGTACATGCTGCCGCGACTGCGCGGCTGGGGCGAGTCGATGTCGCGGCAGGCCGGCGGCCGTGCCGGCAGCAACGGCGGCGTGGGCCTGCGCGGTCCCGGCGAGACGAAGATCGAGACGGACCGTCGCCGCATCCGCGAACGGATGGCCAAGCTGCGCCGCGAGATCAAGGCGATGAAGTCCGTTCGCGACACCAAGCGCACCCGGCGCATGCGCAACCGCATCCCGTCGGTCGCCATCGTCGGCTACACCAACGCCGGCAAGTCCAGCCTGCTCAACAAGCTCACCGGTTCCGGTGTGCTGGTGCAGAACGCGTTGTTCGCGACGCTCGACCCGACCACACGCCGGGCCGAACTGCCGGACGGGCGGGAGTACGTGCTCACCGACACCGTCGGGTTCGTGCGGCACCTGCCGACCCAGCTCGTCGAGGCGTTCCGCTCCACCCTCGAGGAGGTCACGGACGCGGACCTGCTGCTGCACGTGGTGGACGGGTCCGATCCGTTGCCGACGGACCAGATCAAGGCGGTGCGCGAGGTGATCACCGACGTGCTGCGCGAGTCCGACGCTCCGCCGCCGCCCGAGCTGATCGTGGTGAACAAGGTCGACGCCGCCGACCCGCTGACCCTCACCGAGCTGCGCGCCCTGCTGCCCGACGCGGTGTTCGTCTCGGCGCGCAGCGGCGAGGGACTCGACGAACTGCGCGAGCACCTCGCCGCGCTGCTCGAGCACCCGGACGTCGAGGTGAAGGTGCTGCTGCCGTACACGCGGGGCGACCTGCTCGCGCGGATCCACTCGGACGGGCAGGTCCTGAACTCCGCGCACGAGGTGGACGGCACGCGCGTGCATGCCCGCGTGCCGCGGGCGCTCGCGTCGGCCTTGGTCGAGTACGCCGCCTAGTGCGCGGCGCCCTCGTCGGCCTGGTGGCCTCGGCTGCCGTCGTGTCGGCGCCGGCCGCCGCAGCGCAGACCGCCACGGTCCCGATCGCCGAGGTCGACGGCGGCGTGCTGTGCACCCCCACCGATCCCGCCCTCGCGGAGCTGTCGGGCCTCGCCGCCGCCGGTGATCGCGTGTTCGCGGTGCCGGACGCCGGGGCCGACGAGGCGGTATTCGAGCTCGGCGCCGACTGCGCGGTGCTGCGCCGCATCCCGCCGGCCGTCGACCCGTACGACGGGGAGGACCTCGCCGCCGGTCCGGACGGCCGGCTGTGGCTCGGCGACGTCGGCGACAATCGCGCCGTGCGCGACACCGTTGCGCTGATCTCGGTCGATCCGCAGACCGGCGCGGGCAGCCTGCACCGGCTCACCTACCCCGACGGCCCCCGCGACGCGGAGACGCTGCTCGTCCCGCGCGACGGGGTGCCGCTGATCGTCTCCAAGCCACTGTTCGGCAGTGCCGGGATCTACCGTCCGGCCGGCGGGCGGAGCGTGGACGACCTGCCCGACCCGGGTCCGGTCCCGCTCGAACGCGTCGGGTCCCTGACCCTCGGTCCCACGGACACCCCCGGCGGACCCGTCGGCGGGGCCTCCTCCGCATTGGTCACCGGCGGCGCGGTCAGCGCCGACGGCACCGTCGCCGCCGTGCGCACGTACACCGATGTCCACCTCTTCCACGCCCCCGACGGTGACGTCGCGGCGGCGCTCGCGGCCGGCCCGGCGCTGCGGGTGCCGGTGCCCGACGAACCGCAGGGCGAGGCGGTGGCCTTCACCGCGAACGGGGACCTGCTGACCGCTTCCGAATCCGCCGGCGGCGCCCTGCCGGCCGTGCGGGTGTGGCGCGACGTGGTGGGCCTGTTCCGGCCCGCGCCGGCGGAGGAGCCGGCCACGACCCCGGGCGGCGCGATGCCCGCGGCGATCGCCGCGGGCATCGTGGTGGTCGCAGCCGCCGCAGGCGGGCTGTGGCGACGGGCCGCGCGCCGCCGCCGGGGCTGACGTCAGGCGTCGAGGTCGGCGGCCACCAGCTCGGCGACCCGGGCGAGCACGTCGGTGTCGTCGCTGCTCACGGTGACCTCGGTGCCCTGGGTGGCGCCGAGCGTCATGATGAGCAGCGCCGAGCCCGCGTCGACGGGTTCGCCGCCGTCCACGGCCAGGGTCACCGGGACTCCGGAGGCGACCACGGCTTCGGCGATGATGCCGGCCGGCCGGGCATGCAGGCCGATGGACGAGCCGACGGTGACGGTGGTGCTGGGCATGGGAACTCCTTCGGGGTAGGGACGGTCGTCGGATCCGATCAGGCGACGGCGGGCTGGGCCGCGGTGTCGCTGCTGCGCAGGTGGGCGGGCCGGTGCACCTCCTTGGCGAGGGTCACGCACAGCGCACCCACGACGGTGCCGGCGGCCAGGGCGACCAGGAACCACAGCAGGTTGCCGATGGCGAAGAACACGAAGATGCCGCCGTGCGGGGCGCTGAGGGTCGTCCCGGTGGCCATCACGATCGCGCCGGTGACGGCACCGCCGGCCATCATCGACGGAATCACCCGCAGCGGGTCCGCCGCCGCGAACGGGATCGCCCCCTCGGAGATGAACGAGGCACCGAGCAGCCATGCGGCCTTGCCGTTCTCGCGTTCGGCGGTGCTGTAGATGCCCGGCCGCAGGGTCGACGACAGTGCCATCGCCAGCGGCGGCACCATGCCGGCGGCCATCACGGCCGCCATGATCTGCAGCGATGCGTTGTTCGAGACGTCGAGCCCGGCGACGGCGAAGGCGTAGGCGGCCTTGTTGACCGGGCCGCCGAGGTCGAAGCACATCATCAGGCCGAGGATCACGCCGAGGATGACGACCGAACTCCCGGACAGGCCGTTGAGCCAGTTCGTCAGGCCCGTGGTGATCGCGGCGAGGGGCTTGCCGAGGACGAGGAACATGAGGGCGCCGACGATGAGGGTGGCGAACAGCGGGATGATCACCACCGGCATCAGCCCGCGGGCCCACACCGGGACCGGGATGCGACCCACCCACAGCGCCGCGAAGCCCGCGATGAGGCCGCCGACGAGGCCACCGATGAAGCCGGCCCCGACGAACACGGCCACCGCGCCGGCGGTGAAGCCGGGCGCCAGGCCGGGCCGGTCCGCGATCGCGAAGGCGATGAAGCCCGCCAGGGCGGGCACCAGGAACGAGAACGCCAGCGAGCCGAGCTGGAACAGAACCGCGCCGAGATAGGTGGTCAGGCCGCCGTCCGGGAGGTCGGTCAGCGAGTTGTTGACCACGATGTCGGCGGCGGGCTCGGTGATCTCGTACCCGCCGAGCAGGAATCCGAGGGCGATGAGCAGGCCGCCCGCGGCGACGAACGGGATCATGTAGCTCACGCCGGTCAGCAGGATCTGACGCAGCCGGGTGCCCCAGCCGACCTCGCCGGACGAGGGTTCGTCGGCGGCCGCGGCCACGGAGGCCGCGTCGACGGTGCCCGCGGACGGGTCCTTCGCCGCGCGCATCGCCTCGGCGACCATCACGTCGGGCTCGTTGATCGCCCGCTTGACGCCCGAGGCGACCACCGGTTTGCCGGCGAACCGTTCGCGGTTCTTCACGCCGACGTCGGTGGCGAAGATGACGGCGTCGGCGCCGGCGATCACGGATGCCGGCAGAGGGGTGCTGCCGCTCGAACCCTGGGTCTCGACCCGCACCGTGACCCCGGCGCGTTCGCCCGCGGCCTTGAGGGCGTCGGCGGCCATGTAGGTGTGGGCGATTCCCGTCGGGCAGGCGGTGACAGCGACGATGGTGCGCTCGGCGGCCGGGGTGGGTTCGACGGCCGGCGCGGGTTCGGCGGCCGGGGCCACGGTCGTGGCCGAGGCCGGTTTCGGCAGGACCCCCTCGACCAGCGCAATCACGTCCGCGGGTGTGGCGGCCTCGCGCAGTGACCCGACGAAGTCCGGCCGCACCAGTGCCCGGGCGAGCGACGAGAGCAGCTTCATGTGCTCGGCTCCGGCCCCCTCCGGGGCGGCGATGAGGAACACGAGGTCGGCGGGTCCGTCGGGGGCGCCGAAGTCCACCTTGGGGGACAGCCGGGCGAAGCCGAGCGACGCGGTGGCGACGGCGTCGGCGCGGCAGTGCGGGATGGCGATCCCACCGGGCAGGCCGGTGGCCGACTTGGCCTCCCGGTCCAGGGCGGCGGCCGTCAGAGCCGCCGCGTCGGTGGCGCGGCCGGCGGCGGCCAGCCGCGAGGCCAGCGCCGCGATGACCGACTCCTTGTCGGCGCCGAGGTCCGCGTCGAGCGCGATCAGGCCGTCGTCGATGATCGCGGGCCCGGGGGCGGCGCCGGAAGCGATGTCTGGCATGGCGTGTCCTTACTGGTGGTGAGG
>NZ_JAALEH010000210.1:0-1273 GCF_011058195.1 Rhodococcus sp. 14C212
GGTCGGGGGAACAGAGCCGCAGTTCAGCAGGCTCGCGAGCGACCGGCATGGACGTGTTACAGCGTCCAAAGATGTTGGACGTCATGGGTTCGCGTATTCTGCAACTCGTGATTGTCCATGATGGATATGCACGATTATCCATCATTAGCATTGCGGTACACCAGGATTGGACTGAAAGACGAGCTGCAAGATGCCCTGACGCCGACGACGCTCGTCGCGTGGGAACACGAGTTCAGGCTCGTTCAGGGCCGAGACCGTCCCAGACGATCACTCCGGCAACGGCGGCGGCAGCGAACAGCGCCCCGGCTGTGCCGGCACTGTCGACCCGGCCGTGTATGCGCGTGCACGCGCCCCGCACCACGTTCCCGCGAGATACCGCGCCGATGTTCCCTCGAAAACTGTTGCGGCGCAACTTGAAACGAAACGCCGATAACGGCGATTATGTCAAGTAGAGCACTGCATATTGCACCTCACTGACCCGGGCCGGTTGGCGTGCGCACGCCCGAGTCCTGGCCCGCGCGCTGGACGCCGCACCCGGTCCGGCGACCGGATCGAGCACGGGGCGCTGGTCCCGGCCGAGTCGAGCGGCGAACTGCACCGAGGTGGGCTGTGCGTGGTCACCCAGCTCGGCTTCCTCGCCCACCGCGGCGACGACTACCTCGATCGGGTCCAGGCCCAGGATCTGCCGGACTTGTACCGCTGCCGGTCCCTGCTCGACGGCGGCGTCCCGGTCGCGCTGTCCAGCGACGCCCCGTACGGCCCGCTCGATCCGTGGGCGGTGATTGCCGCCGCGATCGGTACCTGTCCCCTCTCAACAATCCCGGTGGCGAGCAACGCAGGGGGCAGGTGGGCGCGCCGGCGGATCTGATGCTCCTCGACCGCCCGCTCACCGACGCGTTGGTGGCACCGAGCGCGGAATTCGTGCGGTGCACCATCATCCGTGGTGAAGTCCGCTTCCGCCGCTGAGCCATCCATAAGTACGGACGCCCGGAACGAGGCGCGAGAAACCCTACAACGTCTTACAGGGCCTTGAGTTCCTCGGTGACCTCGGAGACCATCTTCTTCGCGTCGCCGAAGAGCATGGAGGTCTGGTCGGCGGTGAACAGCGGGTTGTCGATGCCGGCGTAGCCGGAGGACATCGAGCGTTTGAGCACGATGACCGACTTGGACTGGTCGACGTTGAGGATGGGCATGCCGTAGATCGGGCTGGACGAGTCCTGCCGGGCGGCGGGGTTGGTGACGTCGTTGGCGCCGATGACGACGGTGACGTCGG
>NZ_JAALEH010000211.1:0-1244 GCF_011058195.1 Rhodococcus sp. 14C212
CTTCTCGGTGGCGGGGGACCAGCGGGCCCGGCGCATGCCCCGGACGACGCGCCGGACCAGGCGCGCGGCGTCGCGCACGTCGGAGACGCGCTCGGGGTCGGACGGGCGGATCCGCTCGGCCAGCGCGTCGGCGACGGCGTCGATCAGGCCGCGCGCGTCGGCGAGCACGTGCGAGCACACCAGCGAGACGACGGTCCCGCCGCCCTCGACACGGGTGGCGGTCAGCGCCCATCCCGGTCCGAGTTCGGGGTTGACGTCCACCTCCGCCTGCTGGTCCGCCCAGGCGAGAATGTCGGCGGCCGGGATCGGCTCGGGCGGGTAGCGCAGCGGGTAGCTGTGGTGACCCGGTTCGAGCCGGGGGCGCGCACCGGGAACGTGGGGGCGCACGACGCGCCGGCCGAGGGGGCTGCGGCCGAGCGCGTCGTGCAGCGAGATCAGCAGGGGGGCGCCGACGGTGTCGCCGGTGCGCCACAGTCCCTGCAGTGCGACGGGCATGCCGAGGCCACGGTGTCTGTGCAGGAAGATCTCGTCCACCACGCTGAGCCGGTTCACCTCCCAGACGGTAGCCGCCCTCCTTGACCCAAGCTATGAATCGAGGTTCAATTCTTTCGTGGCCTATCGCCGGACCCCCGCCGTGCAGCAACGGCTCGACGCCCAACGCGACGCGATCGCCGCCTCCGCGGTGAGCCTGCTGTCCGAACGGGGCTACCAGGGCCTGTCCATCGCGGCCGTCGCCGAGCGGGCGGGCGTCGCCACCGGCAGCGTCTACCGGCACTACGTCGACAAGTCCGAACTGATGGTGCGCATCTTCCGCAGCCTGTGTGGGCGGGAGGTCGACGCCGTGGTCGCCGCCGCCGAGGCGGCACGGCCGGACGGCGCGGCCGCGCAGGTCGCCGCCGTCGTCGAGACCTTCGCCCGTCGTGCCATGCGCAATCCCACCCTGGCCTACGCCCTGCTCGCCGAACCCGTCGACGCGGCCGTCGACGCCGAGCGCCTGGTGCTGCGCCGCGCCTTCGCGGCCGCGTTCGAAGGGGCCGTGCGCCGGGGCATCGACTCGGGCGATCTCGCTCCCCGGAACGCGGCCCTCGCCGCCGCCGCCCTCGTCGGCGCCGTCGGCGAGGTCCTCACCGGCCCGCTGCAGTCCGGTGCGGCCGCCGCCGACACCGTCCCCGAACTCGTCGCATTCGCCCTACGCGCGCTAGGAGCCCGACAGTGAATTCGCCCGCCCACCACCCGGTGAACTC
>NZ_JAALEH010000212.1:0-1207 GCF_011058195.1 Rhodococcus sp. 14C212
GCCCCCGCCACGACCACCCCCGCCGAGGTCGCCGCCGCCGAGCCCCGGCTCGCCGTCACCTACGACGGCGGCGTTCTCGTCCTCGACGCGAACGACCTCGACGTCGTCGCCGACCTGCCGCTCGACGGATTCAACCGCCTCAATGCCGCCGGCGACGGCCGGCACGTGTTCGTCTCCACCGCCGGAGGCTTCCGCGTCCTCGACACCGGCAGCTGGTCCGAACCCCACGGCGACCACGCGCACCACTACGCGGGCAGCGCGGCACTCACCGACGTCGAGTTCGCCGCCACCAAGCCCGGTCACGTCGTCCGGCACGCGGGCAGGACCGTGCTCTTCGACGACGGCACCGGCCGCATCGACATCCTCGACCCCGCGGACCTCGCCGACGGCACGCCGCGGACCGACACCTACACCACTGCGCAGGCACACCACGGCGTCGCGGTCGCGCTCGCCGACGGCAGCCTGATCGTCACCCTCGGCGACAGCGAGTCCCGCAACGGCATCGCCGTGCTCGACGCCGAGCGCCGGGAGATCACCCGCAACGAGCAGTGCCCCGGCGTGCACGGCGAGGCCGTCGCCGCCGACGAGACCGTCGTGCTGGGCTGCGAGGACGGCCTGCTCGTCTACCGCGACGGCACGATCACGAAGGTGAGCGCCCCCGACCCGTACGGCCGGATCGGCAACCAGGCCGGATCCGAGGAGTCCGACATCGTGCTCGGTGACTACAAGAGCGATCCGGACGCGGAACTCGAACGACCACAGCGTGTCTCGCTCACCGATACCCGCACGGGCGAGCTGCGGCTCGTCGACCTCGGCACCAGCTACACGTTCCGCTCGCTCGGGCGCGGACCCCACGGCGAGGCACTCGTCCTGGGCACCGACGGGGCGCTGCACGTGATCGACCAGAACAGCGGAACGGCGGTCCGGCGCATCGACGTCCTCGCCCCGTGGACCGAGCCCGACGAGTGGCAGTCGCCGCGCCCGGCGCTGTACGTGCAGGGCCGCACCGCCTACGTCACCGACCCGGCGAGCAACGCGCTGCACGCGGTCGATCTCGACTCCGCCCGGGTGCGGACCGCGTCCCTGCCGCAGACCCCCAACGAGATCACCGGCACCTAGCCTCTCGTGGCCGAATGTCACACCGGTTCGATGTCATCGAACCGGTGTGACATTCGGCCGGGGTGGTCAGGAGGGGTCAGGGTGGTCG
>NZ_JAALEH010000213.1:0-1182 GCF_011058195.1 Rhodococcus sp. 14C212
TACAGATGTTTCGAAAATTGAGTGAGTAATGATCACAAGGAGAGCCCGGTGTGGTCGAGGAAGGCGTGGCACAGGTCGTAGCTCGACCCGATCCGGGTCAGTCCGGCCTCGGTCGCCACACGGACCTCGTCGAGGGTGTCGGGGCACAGGTTGGCCAGTTCGATGGATTTCATGTTGCCCCAGACCTGTTCGATCGGGTTGAGTTCGGGCGCATACGCCGGGAGGCGTTCGACGTGGAGCCAGTGGCGTTGGGTGGCCAACCACGCGGTCATCGCCTTGGACCGGTGGGCCATGAGCCCGTCCCAGAGCAGGATGATCTTCTCGCCGGTGAAGTGGGTGCGCAGTTCGATGAGGAACTCGATGAGTTTGTCGGTGTTGTAGGCACCGTCGGTCATGGAGAACACGAACGCGCTGCGGTTGCGGTCGGGGCGATAGGCCAGGACTCCGGCCATGGACATGCGTTTCCACGAGAAACGGTGACGGAGTATGGGTGTGACACCTTTCGGCGCCCAGGTCGCGCGGACCACCGGGAGCAGCGACACGCCGCTTTCGTCCTGGAAGCAGATCCATGCACCTCGGCGCCGCGCTATTTTTTTATCCGGGGCCACTCGTTCTCGCGCCAGGCGACGATGGCGTCCTCGTCGCGTTCGACCGCCCGCCGTGCGGGACGTTGCCGGCTCCAGCCGAGCCGGGTTCGCAGGATCGTCCAGGTCTGGGTGGGACCGTAGTGCACGCCGGTGAGCCGCTCGATCACGATCGCAACCCGCCCCAGGGTCCACACCCCGGTCGCGAAGCCGTGAGCTCGAGGTCCTTGGAGTAATTCCTCTCGGATCACCTCGATCTGGGCGTCGTCGAGACGCGGCCGGCGACCCGCCCGACCTGCACCTTCGAGCGCTTCGCTACCGCCTTCGGTCCACTGCCGAAACCATCGGGACGCGGTCTGCTGGGAAACCTCCAGCTCGACCGCGACATCGATCTGCCGCCGTCCCGCAGCGAACATCTCCGCCGCCTGCATCCGCCGCTCACGCAACGCTCCGAGATCACGACGAGCGCCGCGTTGCTTGACTTTCCGGGCATCGGACTCCTCCCCGGAACCGGTCTTCTTCCCTGCCATTCGTCAATGATCAAGCAGCACGGCGCGAATCACGTGCAACGACACGCCCTATTACCGAAAGATCTTTA
>NZ_JAALEH010000214.1:0-1164 GCF_011058195.1 Rhodococcus sp. 14C212
CGCGATCGCCGCGAGCGCGAGCACGATGTTCGCCAGCTGGAAGGCCTTGGCCGCGCCGACGAGGCGGCGTTCGAGGTTCTTGTTCAGCAGCTCCTGCAGCTTGGCGAACGCCACCAGCGAACCCCAGAACGAGACCGAGCCGACGATCGCGGCGAACAGCGAGCCGACCACCACGGGCACCGTGGGCTCCTCGGCGAGGGTGGTGAAGCCGTCCGAGTCGAGGAACTCCGCCCAGGCGATCAGCGCGACGGTGCCGCCGCCGACGCCGTTGAACAGCGCCACCAGCTGCGGCATCGCCGTCATCTTCGTGCGCAGCGCCGGCGGCACGCCCAGGACCACACCCACGGCCAGGCCGGCGACGATCCAGAGCCAGTTGTCGGTCTCGCGGATGTCGATCAGCACGGCGACGACCGCCACGGCCATGCCGACCGCGGCGATGTAGTTGCCGCGCACCGCGGTCTTCGGACCGGTCAGGCCCATCAGACCGTAGATGAACATCGCGAACGCGACGATGTACAGGACGGAGACGAGGTAGCTCATTTCGCGTCGGCTCCCTTCTGCTCCGCCGGGGCGGCCTGCGCCGGCACCCGCTTCTTGGGCTTGAACATCGCGAGCATGCGGTCGGTGACGACGAAGCCGCCGACGACGTTGAGCGTGCCGAACACCAGCGCGACGAACAGGATGACCTTGATGCTCCACGGCGCACCGGCCGGCAGGTGGCCGAAGACCACCAGCGCACCGAGCACCACGATGCCGTGGATGGCGTTGGTGCCCGACATCAGCGGGGTGTGCAAGGTGTTGGGCACCTTCGAGATCACGGCGAAGCCCACGAACCCGGCCAGGACCAGGATCGCGATGTTCGCCAACAGTTCGGTATACATCTAGACGTTCTCCTTCGAGCGGGTCACGCACGCGCCGTCGAGGATCTCGTCGGAGAAGTCCGGAGCGAGCCCGCCGTTCTCGTCGAGCATCAGCTCGAGCAGGGCCACGACGTTCTTCGAATACAGCTGCGAGGCGTGCTCGGGCATGGTCGCGGGCAGGTTCAGCGGCGAGCAGATGGTCACGCCGTGCTTGACCACCGTGCGTCCGGGTTCGGTCAGCTCGCAGTTGCCGCCGGTCTCGCCGGCCAGGTCCACCACCACCGAGCCGGGCTTCATGCCCTCC
>NZ_JAALEH010000215.1:0-1126 GCF_011058195.1 Rhodococcus sp. 14C212
CCGACGCCGCCGCCGCGGCGGGCCAGTTCGAGCGCCAGGTGCAGCACGATCCGGGCCCCGGACATCCCCAGCGGGTGGCCCAGCGCGATCGCGCCGCCGTTGACGTTGATCCGGGCCGGGTCGATCCCGAGTTCGCGGCCGGAGGCGATCCCGACCGCGGCGAACGCCTCGTTGATCTCCACCAGGTCCAGCTCGGCCGGGTCGAGGCCCTCCCGGGCGCAGGCCTTCGCGATCGCCCGCGCCGGCTGGGACTGCAGCGTCGAGTCCGGGCCGGCGACCACGCCGTGCGCGCCGATCTCGGCGAGCCAGGACAGGCCCAGCTGTTCGGCCTTGGCCTTGGACATCACCACCACCGCGGCCGCCCCGTCGGAGATCTGCGAGGCCGAGCCGGCGGTGACGGTGCCGTCCGTCGCGAACGCCGGCCGCAGCTTGGCCAGGGACTCGGCGGTGGTGTCCGGGCGGATGCCCTCGTCGGCGGTGACCACGACCGGCTCGCCCTTGCGCTGCGGGATCGCCACCGGCACGATCTCGTCGTCGAACAGTCCGTCCTTCTGCGCGCGGGCCGCCCGCTGGTGGCTGGCGGCGGCGACGGCGTCCTGCTCGGCGCGGGAGACGAACCGCTCGCCGCTGTTGGCGGCCTCGGTGAGGGTGCCCATGGCCTGGTCGGTGAAGATGTCGTGCAGCCCGTCGAAGGCCAGGTGGTCGCGCAGGGTGACATCGCCGTACTTGAACCCGGCGCGGGACTTCTCGAGCAGGTGCGGGGCGGCGCTCATCGACTCCTGGCCGCCGGCGACGACGATGTCGAACTCGCCGGCGCGGATGAGCTGGTCGGCCAGCGCGATCGCGTCGATGCCGGACAGGCACACCTTGTTCACGGTCAGGGCGGGCACGGCCATCGGGATGCCGGCGGCCACGGCGGCCTGCCGGGCCGGGATCTGGCCGGCGCCGGCGGTGAGCACCTGACCCATGATCACGTACTCGACCTGCTCCGGGGCCACCCCGGCCTTGGCGAGGGCACCGGCGATGGCGACCCCGCCGAGGTCCGAGCCGGAGAAGTCCTTCAGGGCGCCCTGCAGACGCCCCATCGGGGTCCGGGCTCCGGCAACGATGACAGAACTGGTCACGA
>NZ_JAALEH010000216.1:0-1008 GCF_011058195.1 Rhodococcus sp. 14C212
TCATGCTTATCCGGTTAGATCAGGTGAGTTTGGCTGCGCCCGGTCCGGTCGCGACGATCTGCCGGTAGGTCGTGGGCTGCTGCCGGGACTGCAGGCCGAGCAGGGTCTGGAAGGCGGCCATCGGGGTGCGGCGTCGGTTGAATCGGAAGGTGTACTCGTCGAGGTAGACCTGCAGGTGCTCACCGGATACGCCACGGTGGGTGCCTTGCAGCCAGCTCTTGAGGTTGGAGATCACCCGGTGCACGCGCGGCAGTATCTCGTCGATGTCCTCGCCGTCCGCGCGGGCTGCCCGCCGGCTGCGTGGCCGGTGATCGTAGCCGAGCCGGCTCAGTGTCCGGTAGCCGCGCCAGGCGTCGGTGTGCACGATGGCGCCGACGGCGACGTTGCTGCGGACAAAGCCGGTCAGTGCGGCGCCGGACGCGTCCTCGACGACCGCCATGCGGACCCGTCCGCTCCCCGTACCACGGACCTCTACCCCCACTGCCACAAGGACTTTCGCGCCACGAGCCCGACCGCCGCGCAGGCCGGCTTCGTGCCCGCCGACGAAGCACTCGTCGACCTCGACCTCGTCGAGCAACTGCCGCCGTTCCGGGTCGACCATCGCCCGGCGCAGCTTGTGCAGCATCGTCCACGCGGTCTCGTAGCGCCCCAGGCCCAGCTGGCGCTGCAGCTGCACCGCCGAGACCCCGGGCGTCGGCGTGCTCATCAGGTAGGCCGCCCAGAACCACAGATGCAACGGGGTGTGCGTCTTGTGCAGCACCGTGCCCGCGGTGACCGACGTCTGCCGGCGACAGGCCGCGCACTCCCACACCAGCCGACGCTTGGCCACCGGCCACGCCTGCCCGTGGCCACAGCGCGGACAGGCGAACCCGTCGGGCCAACGCGACGCGAACAGGTACTCCATACAGGCGTCATCATCAGGGAAGCGCCGCTGGAACTCCACGATCGTGCGCGGGAAGTCGGGACGCGGCATTTGCCCAGGCTACCTGATCTAACCGGATAAGCATG
>NZ_JAALEH010000217.1:0-947 GCF_011058195.1 Rhodococcus sp. 14C212
GGTGTTGCAGAAGACGCCGTTCACGTTCGATGTGTCGGTGTGGGAGTTCTTCTGGCCGTTGCAGGTCGGGGCGCGGTTGGTGGTGGCGGCGCCGGACGGGCACCGCGACCCGGGTTATCTCGCTGCGGTCATGCGCGCACAGTCGGTGACGGTCGCGCACTTCGTGCCGTCGATGCTGGCGGTGTTCGTCGCCGAGTCCGCGGTCGGCGGGATCTCGTCGTTGCGGTACGTCTTCGCGTCCGGCGAGGCCCTCGCCGCCGTCGTCGCCGCCCGGGTGCGGTCGGTGCTGCCGGGCGTGGGCGTGCACAACCTGTACGGGCCGACCGAGGCCGCGGTGGATGTGACGTTCCACGAGGTGACCGACGCGGATGTGGTGTCGGTGCCGATCGGTGCGCCGGTGTGGAACACGCGGGTGTACGTGCTCGACGCCCGGCTGCGCCCGGTCCCGGTGGGGGTGGCCGGGGAGCTGTACCTGGCCGGGGTGCAGTTGGCCCGCGGCTACGTCCGCCGTCCGGATCTGACCGCGGACCGGTTCGTCGCGTCGCCGTTCGGGGCGGCGGGGGAGCGGTTGTACCGCACCGGTGATCTGGTGACGTGGACCGACGCCGGGGAACTCGAGTACATCGGGCGCACGGACTTCCAGGTCAAGCTGCGCGGTCTGCGCATCGAGCTGGGCGAGATCGAGGCCGCGCTGCTGCATGTGCCGGCGGTGGAGCAGGCAGTGGTACTGGTCCGGTCGGATCAGCTGGTGGGGTACGTGGTGCCGGCCGCCGGCGCCGTGTTCGACGAGGACGCGGCGCGGTCGGCGGTGGGACAGATGCTGCCGTCGTACATGGTGCCGTCGGCGTTCGTGGAACTGGATGCGGTGCCGCTGAACGCGTCGGGCAAGCTGGACCGCAAGGCGTTGCCGGAGCCGGTGTTCGAGGTCAAGGCGTTCCGCGCCGCGA
>NZ_JAALEH010000218.1:0-938 GCF_011058195.1 Rhodococcus sp. 14C212
CCGGGGTGCGCAGGACCACGGTGTTGACGAACATCCCGACCAGGTCGTCGAGTTCGGCGGCGCCGCGGCCGGCCACCGCGGTGCCCACCGCGATGTCGTCGCCGGCGCCGAGGCGGGACAGCAGCGCCGCGAGCGCGGCGTGCAGGGTCATGAACATCGTGGCGTGTTCGGTGGCAGCGACGGCCCGCAGCCGGGCGTGCACGTCGGCGTCGACGGCGAGGTCCACGTCGGCGCTCGCCATGGACTGCACGGCCGGGCGCGGCCGGGCGGTGGGCAGGGTGATCCGGTCCGGGAGTCCGGCGAGTGTCTCCACCCAGAATTCGCGCTGTTGCGCGGCCGTCGACTGCGGATCGGTCTCGTCGCCGAGGATGTCGCGCTGCCACAGCGTGTAGTCGGCGTACTGCACCGGCAGCGGCGCCCACGCCGGGGCCGCCCCCGCGGTGCGCGCGGCGTACGCGGCGATCAGGTCCCGGGCCAGCGGCGCCACCGACACCCCGTCCGCGGCGATGTGGTGCAGCACCAGCACCAGCACGTGCTCCTGCGCACCCAGGCGCAGCACCCGGGCCCGCACCGGCAGGTCCACGGTCAGGTCGAAGCCGGCGCCGGCGAAGCCCGCCACAGCGGCATACACGTCGGCAGGTGCCTCGGTGAGGTCGAGGGGGACCCCGGCGTCGACGGCCACCTGGTGCGGCCCTTCCGCGTCGGTGGGGAACACGGTGCGCAGGCTCTCGTGCCGGTCGGTCACGTCCCGCCACGCCGTGGTCAGGGCCGCGGCGTCGAGGGGCCCGGACAGGCGCAACGCCACCGGGATGTTGTACGCCGCGGAGGTGGGGTCGAGCTGGTTGAGCACCCACATGCGCTGCTGCGCCGGGCCGAGGGGCACGCGGGCCGGGCGGGGCCGGGCCGTGAGGGCGATCCGCGGGGCGGGACGCTCGAGG
>NZ_JAALEH010000219.1:0-933 GCF_011058195.1 Rhodococcus sp. 14C212
ATGATTCTCGAGCAGTACTACATCGAGTGCCTGTCGCACGCGTCGTACCTGATCGGTGACGAGAGCACCGGCCGGGCGGTGGTGGTCGATCCGCGCCGCGATGTCACCGAGTACCTCGACGACGCCGCCAGGCACGGGCTGACCATCGAGGGTGTGATCAACACCCATTTCCACGCCGACTTCGTCTCCGGGCATCTCGAGCTGCTCGAGGCGACCGGGGCGTGGATCGGGTTCGGGGAGGCCGCCGAGGCGGACTACCCGATCCGGCGGCTGCGCGACGGCGAGCACCTCTCGCTCGGCGAGGTGGACCTCGAGATCCTGGCCACCCCGGGGCACACCTGGGAGTCGATCTCGGTGCTGGTGCGCGAGCAGCCGGGGGCGACCCCGACGGCGGTGCTGACCGGGGATTCGTTGTTCATCGGCGATGTGGGCCGCCCGGACCTGGTGAACCTGGGGGACTCGTCGACCGAGGATCTGGCGCGGGCGATGTACCACACGGTGCACGAGAAGCTGCTGACCCTGCCCGATGCGGTCACGGTGATGCCCGCGCACGGCGCCGGCTCGTCGTGCGGGAAGAACCTGTCGGCGGAGCTGACCTCCACGATCGGGGAGCAGCGGGTGAGCAACCCGTCGGTGCAGCCGATGAGCGAGGAGGCGTTCGTGGCGCTGGTCACCGAGGGGCAGCCGGCGGCGCCGTCGTACTTCTCGGTCGATGCCGGGTTGAACAAGAGGGTGCATCCGCTGCTCGATCCGGGGCGAGCCATCCCGGCGCTGAGCCCGGAGCGGGTGCGGGCCGAGCTGGCCGCCGGCACCCGGGTGCTCGATGCGCGCAGCGTGGACGACTTCGCCGCCGGGCATCTGCGCGGGTCGGTCAACGTCGGGTTCGACGGCCGGTTCGCCGAGACCGGCGGGATGGTCGCCGAGGTGGGGGAG
>NZ_JAALEH010000022.1:0-75904 GCF_011058195.1 Rhodococcus sp. 14C212
TGTCTACGGTCACCGCGGGCATGGCGGGCTCCTTCGGCATGTAGTTGACTATGCAACTACTCTAACCGACCGGCCGGGGAATTTGTTCCTGCGGTGCGACGGGCGCGAGCCGGCCGGTCCGGAAACGACGAAGCCCCCTGCCCGAGGGGAGGGAGGGCAGGGGGCCCGCGCCGGGCGCGTGACGCCCGGCGCCACGTCCCACCTACGGGGGGAGGGAGGAGGGACGCGGTGTCGGTTGCGGCCCATGTTCTCCGTCGGCCGCCTGAAGCCCAGGATACATACCCGCGGGGGTATGGTCCATTGCTTCGGTGCGCGAAGCACCGGCCGCAGAGCGTAGTTCCTCGCACGGACCTGCGCCGGGATTTCGTCGATCCCGGGCGGCGCGATGAGTTTCCCGCTGCCGGGTGGTCTACCTGCTCGACACCCTCATACGAGGTACCGTCCGCCCGCTCACACGCAAGGAGTTGAAGATGTCCCGCATGCTCTTCGCCAACCTGCCCGTCAAGGATGTCGCCGCCACCCGCACGTTCTTCGACGCTCTCGGCTTCACCTTCAACGAGATGTTCTGCGACGCCAACACCGCCTGCCTCGAAATCAACGAACAGACCTACGTGATGCTCCTCGAGGAGCCGCGCTTCCGCGACTTCATCACCGGCGACATCTGCGACACCGCCGCGGCCCGCGAGGTGCTCATGAGCGTGTCCGCCGACAGCCGCGACGAGGTCGACCGGCTCGTCGACGCCGCGCTCGCCGCCGGGGGCAGCGACTGGATCACCGCCGGGTCGGAGGAGATGAAGACCGACTTCATGTACGGCCGGGCCTTCCGCGACCTCGACGGTCACGTCTGGGAGGTCATGTGGATGGACGTCGAGGCAGCGGCCGCCGCGATGGGACCCCAGTCCGAGACGTCCGTGCAGACGTAGCGGCCGGCGTCAGGGGTGCTCGGGCAACCCGAACAGGGCGAACAGCTCGGTGTCGAAGAACACCGTCACATGCACGACCCGGTCGCCCACGACATCGAGCACCTGCAGCTGAAACGGATGGTGCTGCCCGTCCTCGCCTCTCATGTAGAGGCCGAGGGCGGGCTGCCCGTTCGCCACCGTGGGCAGCAGAACCTGGTCACCCGGCCCGCTCGCCGGGCAGTGCGTCCGGATGAGGGTTCCGATCGCCTCGGCGCCGCGGTACCAGCCCTCGAACGGCGGCATCTCCCACACCGCCTCCTGGGTGAGCATCTCGACGATCGAATCGATGTCGTACTTCTCGAACCCCTCGACCCAGCGCCGCACCAGGGCCTGCGCCTCCGGGCTTTCCGGCTCGACCAGATTCTCCTTCGTCACCTGCGCCTGCTGCAGCTGCGCACGCGCCCGTTGGAGCAGGCTGTTCACCGCGGCCGTCGAGGTGTCCAGCGCGGTGGCCACCTCCGTCGCCCGCCACTGCAGCACGTCCCGCAGCAGCAGCACCGCCCGCTGCCGCGCCGACAGATGCTGCAGCGCCGCGACGAACGCCAGACGGATGGACTCGCGCGAGGTCACGATCGCCGCCGGGTCCGTCGGGTCGTCCGGCCGGCCGTCGTCGCCGAAGGATCCGCCGGGGATCGGCTCGAGCCACGGCACTTCCCCGCGTTCGACGAGATCGTCCACCGGATCCGAACTCGGCGCCCCCAGCCCGGTCGGCAGCGGCCGGCGTGACCGGCCCTCCAGCGCGGTCAGGCACACGTTGGTCGCGATGCGGTGCAGCCACGTCCGCAGCGACGAGCGGCCGCCGAAGTTGGCGTAGCCGCGCCAGGCGCGCAGGTACGTCTCCTGCACGAGGTCCTCCGCGTCGTGGATCGAGCCGCTCATCCGGTAACAGTGCGCCAGCAGCTCACGCCGGTACGGACCGGCAAGCGTCAGAAAGTCGTCCTGCGAATCGAGAACCTGCTCCGTCATGGTGTGCCCCCGCCTGCCCGTCGGTCCGAAGTGCAGTTACGAGCGTGAGCGTAGCCCCGGGGGCCGACAGGAAACAGGGCCTCGAACTATCTGTGCACTCCGGGTACCGTCCAGTAACTGCCTCCGGCCGACAGCCCCGCCGGCAGGCAGCAAGGACGAGGGGGACGCGTGCCCGACATCGCGCCACGACCGACAGGTCCGTACGCCGGGGGACCGCCCGCGTCGGCCCTGCACGTCGACATGCCCCCGCTCGAGCGTTTCGGTCTGCGCGAAGCCGGCCGCACGGTCGTCGTCGCCGTGGTGCTCGTCGTCAGCGTGCTGCTGAAACTGCTGGCCTGGCCGCTGCGACCCGACGGGCGCGGCCCGGCCGACGCCGCCGCCGAGGGCACCGTCGACGCATTCGAGATCCTCGGCCCCACATTCGTCAAGCTCGGCCAGCTCATGGCCTCGTCGTCCGGTGTGTTCCCCAAGCCGCTGGCCGACGCGTGCCTGCGCTGCCTGGACGACGTCGCGCCCGTCTCCGCGGACCAGGCCCGCGCCGTGATCGAGGAAGACCTCGGGCATCCCGTCGGCGAACTGTTCGCCCGGTTCGACGACCTCCCGCTGGCCGCCGCGTCCGTCGGCCAGGTGCACGCGTGTGTCCTGCACGACGGGCGTGAGGCGGTCGTGAAGGTGCAGCGGCCCGGCATCGCTCACCGCATGCTCATCGACCTGCGTGCGGCCTACCTGGGCGCGCGCCTGCTGCAGGCCTTCGAGTTCTTCCGCATCGCGAACGCCACCGCCATCATCCGCGACCTGCACTCGTCCACGATGACCGAACTCAACAGCGCGGTCGAGGCGGACCGGCAGAGCCGGTTCCGGGAGTGCATCGGTGCGTTCGGGGACAACACGGCCGTCACCACGCCGCAGGTGTACTGGGACTACTGCGGGCCGCGCGTGATCTGCATGGAACGCCTTCGCGGTGTGCCCATGGACCGCGTGCCCGCCGGCGCCGGCATCGACACCCGCCTGCTCATCCGTCGCGGGGTGAAGGTATGGATCGAATCGGTGGTCCTGCACGGGCCGTTCCACGGCGACGTGCACGCCGGGAACCTGTGGCTGCTCGACGACGGCCGCCTCGCCTTCCTGGACTTCGGCATCGTCGGCGAACTGCCCGAGCACTGGCGCACCATCCTGCGCGACCTGTTCCGCGCGACCGCCATCGACGGGGACTTCGCCCGCGTGGCACAGGGCATCCGCGCACTCGGCTACACCAGCGGACTCGATGCCGACGACGCCGAGATCGGCCGGCAGGTGGCGCAGGCCCTCGCGCCGATCCTCGGGCGCGACCTCGGACAGCTGCGACTCAGCGAACTCATCGTCGCGCTGATCCGGCTCGGCAAGCAGTGGGGGATCGCCAGCCCCGAGGAACTGGTGCTGTTCGGCAAGCAGCTCGGCTACTTCGAGCGCTACGCCACCGCCCTCGCCCCCGGCTGGGTCATCGGCCAGGACCTGTACCTGCTGCGCAACGTCTTCCCCGAGGAGGTGGCGCGCCGCGCCGCCGAGCTGGGACTCGAGCTACCCGCGTAGCGCGGGCGCGCGGGACGAGCGAATGTATCGTTCAGCTCCTTACGTCGACAGCATGGTCCATTCGCTCGGTTCGAGCCGGGGACGTCCGTCGGCTGCGGAGTGCGCGGGGCGCGTCAGCCCACGTGCGTGACGGGTATCGAAGCCCCGGTGACGGCGGCGCCGTCGTCGGAGAGCAGGAACCGGATCACGCGCGCGATCTCGACGGGCTGCGACCACGAGCGCCGGTCCGCGTCGGGCATCGCCGCCCGGTTCGCGGGCGTGTCGATGACGACGGGCAGCAGCGCGTTGACCCGGACGCCGTCGGCGGCGTACTCGACGGCCAGGGTCTCGGCCAGTGCGGTCACGGCGGCTTTCGACGCGACGTAGGCGGCACCCCCGGCGAACGGCCGCTTCGTCGCCGCGGTGGACATGCAGACCACCGACCCACCGCCGCCCGCGAGCAGGTGCGGCAGCGCCGCGTGGGTCACGGCGTAGGCGGTGCGCACGTTCAGATCCAGCTGGGCGTCGAGGACCTCGATCGGAGTCTCGTGTACCCGCGGCCCCGAGGTGAACCCGCCCACCAGATTCACCACGCCGAACAGCGGCGCGGATTCCTCGGCCGCCGCGAGCGAGACGGCCTGCCGCAGCTGCGCCTCGTCGGACAGGTCCGCCTCCACGAGATGCAGACCCGGATGGTCCGCGAGCCGGCCGAGTTCGGTACGAGCCACCCAGGGGACCACGACCCGCCAGCCGGTCTCGAGCAGATGCGTCGTGACGGCGGCACCGAGCCCGCCGGTCCCGCCGGTGACGAGCGCGGTCCGGATCGCGGTCATGGGAATCCTCTCGGCCGAGCGGACGGATGCCCGTCCACGATAGGCGTCGGACGTACCCGCGCATCGCGATACCGAGCCACACCGATGGGCGAATCCGGCCCGCCGACGGAGAGGTGGTCCTACGCGGAGCGCGACGCCGCGTACGCGCCCTGCCACACCGTGTCGAACGGCGTGTGCGCCCCGACCCGGCCCTCGATGCCGGCGGTGACGAAGTCCTTCGCCAGCGCGACGGCGGCGGGCACGTCGGCGCCCTTGGCGAGTTCGGCGGTCACGGCCGCGGCGAGCGTGCAGCCGGCGCCGGAGACCCGTTCCCGGCCGACCTTCGGCGCGGAGAACACGGTGATCTCCGCGCCGTCGAAGAGCACGTCGACGGCGTCGTCGCCCGCCAGCTCCACGCCGCCCTTGGCGAGGACGTACCGCGGGCCGAGGGCGTGGATCCGGCGGGCGGCCTCGACGAGGTCGTCGACGGTGTCGACGCGGTCCATCCCCGCCAGGGTGCGGGCCTCGAACAGGTTGGGGGTGACCACCGTGGCCAGCGGCAGCACGGACTCGCGCAGCGCGTTGTCGGTGTCGAGCGCGGCGCCTGGTTCCTGACCCTTGCAGATCAGCACCGGGTCCAGGACGACGTGCCGCCACGACCGGCGACGCAGGCTCTCGGCGACCACCTCGATGGTCGCGGGGGTGCCGAGCATGCCGATCTTGACGACGTCGAGGTCGTGGGCCGCGGTGGCGGCCTCGATCTGGTCCGCGATGACCTGGGGCGCGATCGGGACGAAGCGGTGCGACCAGTCGTTCCGGGGGTCGAACGAGACGATGCAGGTGGTGGTGCCGACGCCGTAGACGCCGAGCTCCTGGAATGTCTTCAGATCCACCTGCAACCCTGCGCCGCCGGTGGCTTCGGACCCGGCGATGACATAGGCGAGGTCGACCACGATGTACTCCAATCCGATGGGGGACAGACTCGTGCCGGGCCCGGAAGGCACCGGCATGTCGGGGGAGACCGCGGCTGCCCGCGACGAGGTCGCCGGGTTCGCACGATCGGTCCCGGCACCAGGCTAGCGCGCCCGGCCGTGCGTCCCGGCCGGACGACCCGTGCCGATGACCGGCGTCACAGGGGGCCGGGCGCGTGTCGGTGCGGTGCGGCACCATGGGAATCGACCGGTCGAGGCACGACGACAGAAGGTGGGCGGCATGTGCGGGCGGTATGCGAGCACGGTCACCGATCAGGAACTGCGCTCCCTGTTCGACGTGGTGGAGACGGTGGGCGAGCCGCTGCCTCCGTCGTACAACGTCGCGCCGACGCAGACGGTGCGGGTGGTGCTCGAGCGCGCCCCGAAGGACGACCCCGGCGCGGAGGCGGTGCGTCAGCTCCGGTCCGCGCGGTGGGGGCTGGTGCCGTCGTGGGCCAAGGACCCGAAGATCGGTAACCGACTGATCAACGCCCGTTGCGAGACGATCACCGAGAAGCCGTCGTTCAAGGCAGCGGCCGCGCGGCGGCGGTGCATCCTGCCGGCCGACGGGTACTTCGAGTGGCAGAAGCGTGAGGACGGCACCAAGGTCCCGTACTTCCTGCACGGCGACGGCGTGCTCGGAATGGCCGGCCTGTACGAGCTGTGGCCGGATCCGAACCTGCCGGACGACGATCCCGACAAGTGGCTGTGGTCCGTCACCGTGCTGACGACGGAGGCCACCGACGCCGCCGGACAGATCCACGAGCGGTGTCCGCTGGTGCTGCCGCCGTCGTTCCACGACGTGTGGCTCGATCCGGCCCTCACCGACCGCGACGACGTCGACGCGCTGATCGCCTCCGTCCCCGAACCCCACCTGCAGCCCTACGAGGTCGGCACTGCGGTCAACAACCCTCGCAACAACCGCCCGGAACTGCTCGAGCCGGTGTGACGAAGGTTGCCCCACCGGCGCTCGGGTGGCCGTGCCCGTCCGGTCCGGGCAGGATGGGCACGATGCGCACTCCTCGAATGGCCTATCGACGTGCCGGTTCCAGCGAGCCACTGCTTCTCCTGCACGGCATCGGCGCCACCCGCGACGACTTCGCCGAACTCGTTCCGCGCCTTGCCGAGCACTTCGACGTCCTGGCCGTGGACCTCCCAGGCCACGGCTCGTCACCGACGCTGCCGACCCGGCCCACCGTCGAGTCCCTCGGCGCTGCCGTCGTCGCGGACCTCGACGCCCACGGTCTGGATCGGGTGCACGTGCTGGGCAACTCCCTCGGCGGCCGGCTGGCTCTGGACCTCGCGAAACGGGGCCGTGCACGTTCGGTGGTGGCGTTGTCCCCGTCCGGTCTCGGATTGCCGCCCGAGCGGGTGTTCCAGGGACTGCTCATGGCCGGCGCGCGGATCGGCAACAAGGCACGCAGCCCGCTGATCGAGCGGATGTCGCACAGCACCGTGGGACGTGCGGCGCTCACCGCCGGTCTGCGGGCCCTGCCGTGGCGCGCCTCGCGAGCCGAATCACTTTCCGTGAAGGGAGGATTCGCGGAATCCGAGGGATACTGGTCGATGCTGTGGAACGCCGTGCTGACGGACGTGCCGACGGGTCTCGACCGGATCGCGTGCCCCGTCACCCTCGCGGAGGGTGTACTCGACGTCGTCGCGTCCGCGCAGACGGTGCGGTACGTCCCGCTGATTCCCGGCGCGCGGTTCGTGCCGCTGCCGTGGGCCGGGCATGCGCCGCAGTCGGATGCCCCCGAGGCCATCGTCGACCTGGTCCGGCGGGCCGCGGCGGCGGCATGATTCCGGCGCGTGGGTGCCGGCTCCGCTTCCGATCGTGGCTCAGCCGATCCGGACGCCGTCCGTGACGACCCAGATTCCGTCGGCGCCCTCCCGGGCGGGCCGGCGCAGCTGCAGCACCACGATGCTGCCGTCCGCCCGGTTGGTCACCTCGACGGTGTGCGGGTCGGCCGCGCGCGCGTCGGTGTCGCTCCATCCGAATCGGGCCGCCACGAACGCCTGCGCGACGAGGGACGGATCCAGCCGCCACGGCTGGCGCCCCTCGTCGACCGCACGCTGAAGCGCTTCGGCCTCCCCCGGGGTGAGATTCTCACCGGGAAAGGACGATCCGGGCGGTGGCGTCGTGTCCTCGCTCGTCGGGGCCGGCGGCGTCTCCGGCGACGGGACGTGGGACGGCTCTCGACCGTCGTCGTCGGGGCCGGTGCCGCCGTGGGCACTGACGCGCCCGTAGCCGGTTGTGCGCCCGGCGTGGTGTCGCCGTCGCCGCACGACGCGGCGAATCCGACCGAAATCACCGCTGCGGCAACGATTGTCGATATTCTCATCCGCACGGAATCCTCCTCGCGATCCGGTCACCGTGGCCGGGTGAACCGGAACTCCCACGGCTGCTGCCCCTTGCCGGTCTGCACCCAGTGATCGTCCTCGATGTGCCGGAGCACTTCGGCGAGGCTCCGGTTCATCTCGGGCGCCCACGCCTCCTGCGGCGGGATGCCTCCCCACGTCCGCGGGACCGGGAAGGTAGGACCGGCATAGCGGCGTTCCCCGTCCACCCGGCCGACGAACCGCTTGTAGGCGTTGCCGTACTGCGAACTCAGCGTCGCAAGCAGGGAGGCCCACCACGACGTGCCGCCCGCGTCCTCCAGCTCCACGATCAACGTCTCGGTGCTTCCGGCTTCCGGGCCTCGAGTCATGTCACCCCCCGAAACGATCGGCCGCGGTCGTCCTCACTGACGGCAGGACTCGACCTCAGTGGTCGTGCCCCGGGCATAGCCGGTATCCGGGGCAGGCAAACCCGTCCGCGTTTCGCGGCCCCACGGCTCGGGTACCTCGCAGCCATGAGTATCGAAGACGGTGCCGGCGACACGCTCAGCCCGAGCGAGGGCCTCGACGCCGACGAAGTCCGCAACGACGACGGCGACGAGGTCGTCGACCCGCCGGAGGGCTGGAGCGGGGCCGACCGATTCGGCACCACGCAGCGGGAGGAACAGGAAGGCGAGTCGCTGGACCAGCGCCTCGCCGAGGAGGAACCCGACGTGGCGCCCGCGGAGCCACTGGAGCGGCCGGTCGCGGCCATGCCGGACGACGAGCTGACCGAGGACATCGTCGACGACGGAGGCGACACTGCCGTCGTCGACGGCGGAGGCGACACCGCCGTCGACGGCGGGCGTAAGCACGCAGAGGTGGTCGAGGGCGTCATCGTCGAGGACTCGCGGGTCGATCGGGGTCAGATCGACGGCAGCCCCGAGGACGGCGAGTCCCTCTTCCCGGTGGTCGAGTGAGATGGACGCCGCCGGTGACCGCGGGTGCCGACACGGAGGTGGTCCTGCCGTGGTAGAGGTGTCCGGAAGAGCGATCGATGCAATGATCATTTGTCATGAGTGACAACTCGGGAGTTGCAGGCAGGGGCGGGCTCACCGTCGGCTCGCGGGTGGTGGTGCGCCGTGGCGACGACAAGAGCCGACTGCCCGGCGTGGTGGTCGAGGACTATGCGAGCGAAGCCGCCCGGGCAGGCGAGCAGCTGGGACGGGACTGGGCGCCGGTGCGCCGGTGGGCCGTCGCGCTGGACGACGGCCGGCTCGTCTTCGCCGACGACGACGAGGTCGAGGCCGAGCCGAAGAAGTCCTGACCGCTGTCCGTACGTCCCGGACCGTCGCGACACGCAACCCGCCGGCGTGCCGGCCTCGGACGAACCGTCCGCAGCGAGAAGCGCGGTTGGCCCATGCCTGGATCTGCTAGGTTGATACCTAGCAGATCTAGGTATAGGAGTCCTATGTACCTCGACAAGGACCTGGTGGCGGCCTCGGCGACCCCGCTCGTGCTCGGAATCCTCGCCGACGGCGACTCCTACGGGTACGCCATCCTCAAACGAGTCAAGGACCTGTCCGGTGGACGGATCCAGTGGACCGACGGAATGCTGTATCCCCTGCTGCACCGTCTGGAACGGTCCGGATACGTGTCGGCGTCGTGGGGAAGTTCCGAGAGTGGGCGCCGGCGCAAGCACTATGCGATCACCGACGCGGGCCGGAGCGTGCTCGCGGAACGGCGCAGTCAGTGGGACGTGGTGGCGGACGCGCTGGGCCAGGTCTGGCGCTGCGCCGAGGTGCCCGCGACCCCCGCCGAAGGATGGTCGTGATGGACACCGACGCCGCGTTGGAGTCGCAGATCGGTCAGTGGCGCGGCTACGTCGAGCGTCGTCACGCGATATCCGCCGCCGACGCCGACGAGATGGAAGACCACCTGCGTGACCAGATCTCGGATCTGTCCGCCGCCGGGTTGGGGGCCGACGAGGCCTTCCTGGTCGCGGTCAAACGCATGGGCAGCGTGGACGACATCTCCCGAGAGTTCGCGCGCGAGCATTCCGATCGGCTGTGGAAGCAGCTCGTGTTGATGCCTGCCGCGCCGGACGACGCCGGTACCCGGCCCACGCGTGAGCTGTTCGTCGTGCTCGCGCTCGCCGTCGGCGGAGCGGTCGCGCTGAAGTCCGGTCTGGCGACACTGGACGAGGACGTCGTCGCGCGCAACCTGAGCCTTCTCGTGCTTCCGTTCCTCGCCGGGTACTTCGCCTGGAAGCGCCGCGTGACGCCCCGCGGCGCCGCGGGGCTGCTGGTGCCGTTCGCCCTGGTGGCGGTCGTGGCGAACGTGTTCCCGTTCGTCCCGAACGGCTCGACCGAGGTGATCGTCGCGATCCATGTTCCGATCGCGTTGTGGTTCGTTGTCGGCCTCGCATATGTGGGAGGCGAGTGGCGGTCCGACCGGCGGTGGATGGACTTCGTCCGATTCACCGGTGAGTGGGTTGTCTACCTCACCCTGCTCGCCCTCGGCGGCGGGGTCCTCGTGGGCCTGACGATCGGCGCGTTCGACGCGCTCGGCACGGATGCCGAGTGGGTCGTCGAGGACTGGGTGCTGCCGTTCGGCGCGGCGGGTGCGGTCGTCGTCGCCGCCTGGCTCGTGGAGGCGAAGCAGAACGTGGTGGAGAACATCGCGCCCGTCCTCACCCGCGTGTTCACACCCCTCACGATCCTCATGTTGCTGGTGCTGCTCGCGGCGTTCGCGACGACCGGGAGCGTCGTCGACGTCGACCGAAACCTGTTGATCCTGATGGATCTCATCCTCGTCGTGGTCCTGGGACTGCTGCTGTATGCGGTCTCCGCCCGCGAGCCTCACCTGCCGCCCGACCTGTTCGACTGTCTCCAGCTCGTCCTGGTGGTCCTTGCTCTCACGGTCGACCTGCTCATGCTGGCAGCCATGCTGACCCGCATCGCGGAGTTCGGCTTCACCCCCAACAAGGTGGCAGCACTCGGGATGAACCTGGTTCTACTGGTCAATCTGGCCTGGTCGGCCCGGCTCGTCCTCGGGTTCGTCCGGGGCCGCCGCGGGTTCGGCTCCATCGAACGCTGGCAGACCCGCTACCTGCCCGTCTTCGGCATCTGGGCGGCGCTGGTCGTCTGCTTCCTCCCGCCGATGTTCGACTTCGCGTGACCGTCGGTCACCGAATACCGGCCGTCGATCCGTCCACGCCTTTACAACCGGACCGCGAGGCAGTAATTTGAACGATCGTTCGACCTAATCTGCTGCCTGCCGCCGATCGCCGGCCGAAAGGACCTCCGCATGAGCGCACCCGAGGACGTCGTACTCTCCCGCCGGGAAGGCCACGTCACGACGTGGACGATCAACCTGCCCGAGGCGCGCAATCCGATCTCCGGCGACGACGTCGTCGAGCGGCTGGTGCAGCTGGTGGAGGAGGCGAACGCGGACTACGAGACCCGCGTGGTGATCCTCACCGGCGCCGGCAGCGCCTTCTCGGCCGGCGGCAACGTCAAGGACATGGCCGACCGCACGGGGATGTTCGGTGGTGCCCCGCATCAGCTGCGTGAGGGCTACCGTCGCGGAATCCAGCGGCTGCCCAAGGCGATCTACCACTGCGAGGTGCCGATCATCGCCGCCGTCAACGGCCCCGCGGTCGGCGCCGGCTGCGACCTGGCCATGATGTGCGACATGCGGATCGCTTCGAGCACCGCATTCTTCGCCGAGAGCTTCGTCAAGCTCGGCATCATCCCCGGCGACGGCGGCGCATGGCTGCTGCCCCGCGCCATCGGTGCGGCGCGGGCCGCGGAGATGGCCTTCACCGGCGACCGGGTCGACGCGGCGACCGCGCTGGACTGGGGCATGGTCTCCCGCGTCGTCGAACCCGATCAGCTGCTGGCCGCCGCGAACGAACTCGCCGCCCGGGTCGCGGGGAATCCGCCGCACGCGCTGCGCATGACCAAGAAGCTGATGCGCGAGGGGCAGCGCCAGGATCTCGACAGCATCCTCGAGCTCTCCGCCGCGTTCCAGGCCCTCTCGCACCACACCGCCGACCACGGCGAGGCACTCTCGGCGTTCCTCGAACGCCGCACCGGGAACTTCACCGGCAACTGACCGCCGCGGCCTCCGAGTCGCCGCACGCAACGAAGGAGAGACGGCCGTGGAACGGACGATCTTCACTCAGGAGCACGACGAATTCCGTTCCATGCTGCGGGATTTCATCGACCGCGAGGTCCTGCCGCATCAGGCGGAGTGGGATGCGCTGGGCCGGCCCCCGCGCGAGTTCTTCCACCGTCTCGGTGAGCTCGGCGTCCTCGGCATCCAGGTGCCCGAGGAGTTCGGCGGCGGGGGCGAATCGAGCTTCAAGTACAACGCCATCGTGTTCGAGGAGGTGGCCCGGGCCGGCGTCTCGTTCGGCTCCTACACCGTGCACTCCTGCCTGATCCTGCCGTACCTGCTCGAATACGGCACCGACGAGCAGCGGAAGCGCTGGTTGCCGGACTTCGCGTCCGGCCGGATGATGACCGCCATCGCGATGACCGAGCCCGGCACCGGCTCGGACCTGGCCAACATCGCCACCACCGCCAAGCTGTCCGCCGACGGCTCGCACTACGTCGTCAACGGCGCGAAGACGTTCATCACCGGCGGTGTCACCGCCGACCTGGTCCTCACCGTCTGCCGGACGGCGCCGTTCGACCCGGAGGACCGCCGTGCCGGCCTGTCGATCCTCTGCGTGCCCACCGATGCCGAGGGGTTCTCCGTCGGTCGCAAGCTGGACAAGATCGGGCTGCACCAGCAGGACACCGCCGAGCTGTCGTACCAGGACGTGCGGGTCCCGGTGGAGAACCTCCTCGGCGAGGAGGGCAAGGCCTTCGGCTACCTCGCCCACAATCTCCCCCAGGAACGCCTGAGCATCGCGCTCAACCAGGTCGGCCAGGCCGCGGCCGCGATCGAGCATGCCGTCGCATACACCAAGGACCGCAAGGTGTTCGGCAAGCCGGTGGCCTCCTTCCAGAACACCAAGTTCGTTCTCGCGGAATGCTCCGCCGAGGTGCAGGCGGCACGGGTCTTCGCCGACCACTGCCTCGAGCTGCTCGACCGGGGCGAGCTGTCGGTGGCCGACGCCGCCCGTGCCAAGCTGTACTGCACCGAGGTCGCCGGCCGCGTGATCGACAAGTGCCTGCAGTTGCACGGGGGCTACGGCTACATCACCGAATACCCGATCGCCCGTCTCTACGCCGACACCCGCGTCAGCCGGATCTACGGCGGCACCAGCGAAGTCATGAAGACGATCATCGCCAAGGACCTCGGCCTCTAGGCGTCCCGGCGCGGACCGGCAGAAGGAGCACGAATGTATCCAGGACGCTATGCCTCGATCACCCCGGACAAGCCGGCGGCGATCGAGGCGGCCACGGGGCGCGAGATCAGCTACCGCGAGCTCGAGGACCGTTCGGTGCAGTTCGCGCACTGGCTCCGCGCGCACGGACTCGGCGCGGGCGACCACCTCGCCGTGCTGTCGGTCAACGACATCACGGTCTTCGAACTGTATTGGGCCGCAGTGCGTTCCGGCATGTACGTGACGTTCGTGAACACGCATCTCGCCCCGTCCGAGGTCGCCTACATCGTCGACGACTGTGACGCCGCGGCCCTCGTGGTGTCCGCGCCCCTCGCGGACCTCGCGGTCGCCGTGGCCGGCGACACGCCGAAGGTGCGGCACCGCCTGGCGTTCGGCGGCAATGTGCCCGGCCACCTCGGATACGAGACCGAGATCGCCGCGATGAGCACCACCCCGCCGGTCGACCAGCCCGGCGGGACGGACATGCTCTACTCGTCGGGCACGACCGGCCGGCCGAAGGGGATCAAGCCCGCGCTCAGCGGCGCGCAGGTCGGTGAGCAGGCGGCCTCCAACGCGGTCGGACTGCTGCAGAGCTTCGGCTTCGACGACGACTGCGTGTACTACGCGCCCGCCCCGATCTACCATGCCGCGCCGCTGCGGTTCGGTGCCGCGGCGCAGGCGCTCGGTGGCACGGCGATCGTCGCGGGCAGGTTCGACGCCGAGACCTGCCTGGCGCACCTCGAGCGCTACCGTGTGACCCACAGTCAGTGGGTGCCCACGCATTTCGTCCGGTTGCTGCAGCTGCCCGAGCAGATCCGCGGCCGCTACGACCTGTCCGCGATGCGGGCGGCCATCCACTCGGCCGCCCCGTGCCCGGTCGAGGTCAAGCAGGCGATGATCGACTGGTGGGGCGAGGTGATCTACGAGTACTACTCGTCCACCGAATCGGTCGGCAGCACCATCGTCTCGCCGCAGGAGTGGCTCCGCAAGCCCGGCACCGTCGGCCGCACCGGACACGGCCGTGCCAGCCTCGCCCACATCTGTGCCGAGGACGGAACGGAGTTGCCGCACGGACAGATCGGGTTGATCTACTTCGAACGTCCCGGCTACACCTTCGAGTACCACAACGATCCGGAGAAGACGGCCGAGTCGCGCAACCCGCTCCATCCCACCTGGGCGACGACCGGGGACATCGGCTATCTCGACGAGGACGACTACCTCTTCCTCACCGACCGGGCGAAGTTCACCATCATCTCCGGCGGGGTGAACATCTACCCGCAGGAGATCGAGAACGCACTCGCCCTGCACCCCAAGGTGTTCGACGTCGCGGTGATCGGTGTGCCGGACGCCGAGATGGGCGAGTCGGTCAAGGCCGTGGTGCAGCCCGCGCCCGGTGTCGCCGGCGACGACGCGCTGGCCGCGGAGCTGATCGCCTACTGCCGCGACCGCATCGCCGGGTACAAGTGCCCGCGCAGCGTCGACTTCGTCGATGCGCTGCCCCGGACGCCCACCGGCAAGCTCGTCAAGGGGGCGCTGCGCCCCGCGACCGCCGGAGGCAACGGATGAGCGTTCGGCGGGGAACGTACGCACGACAGGGAGAAACAGTGGCGCCGTCGGAGCGGCAACGGGTGTTCATCGAGGCGGCACGTCGCGAGTTCGTCCGCAACGGATACGGTGCGTCCTCGATCCGGACGATCGCCCAGGAGGCGGGCGTCAGCCTGTCGGCGCTGTACTACCACTACAAGAACAAGCAGGACCTGCTGCTGGCCATCCTCATCGACGGCGTGAACGCCTTCGACGCGATGTGCGACGAGGAGCTGTCGCGCGTCGGTGACGACCCGGTGGAGCGGCTGCGGGCCCTGGTGATCGCCCTGGTCCGGTTCCGGACCACCTGCCAGGAGCAGAGCCTGATGATCGGCACCGAGGTCCGCAATCTGGAACCGGACAACGCGGCCGTCTACGAGCAGCGGCGACGTTCCGGAAACGAGTTGCTGGGCAGCATCATCGAGGACGGGATGCGATCCGGAGCGTTCACCACCCCCTACCCGGAGGACTGTCGCCGCTCGATCCTGGCGATGACGACCTCGATCGCGAACTGGTACGACCCGGACGGTCCGGACACCCCCGCCGACATCGCGGGCCGGTACGGCGATCTGGCCCTGCTGCTGCTGCAGCCGCGACCCTGACCCACTCACGGAAGAAGACGACCATGCGTACATCACTGGTGCCGTCCGCCGGCGCCCCCGACCCGAGTCTCGCCGCGTTGCGGGCCGAGGTGCGCGCCTTTCTGCGCGAGCAGATCGAGGCGGGCGTGTTCGCCCCGGGCGTGGACACCTGGCTCGCCCGCTGGAACACCGACTTCACCAAGGCCCTGGCCGCCCGCGGCTGGGTCGGCATGACCATCCCCACCGAGTACGGCGGGCACGGCCGCACCTTCATGGAGCGTTTCGTCGTCACCGAGGAACTCCTCGCGGTCGGCGCGCCCGTCGCCGCCCAGTGGGTGGCGGACCGGCAGGCCGCGCCCTCGCTGCTCAAGTACGGCACCGAGGAGCAGAAGCGACGGTTCCTGCCCGGCATCGCCCGCGGCGAGATCTGCTGGGCCATCGGCATGAGTGAGCCCGAGTCCGGATCCGACCTGGCGAGCGTGAAGACCAAGGCCGTGCAGGTCGACGGCGGTTGGCGCCTCACCGGCACCAAGCTGTGGACCTCCGGCGCCCACCACGCCGACGCCTTCTTCGGGCTGGCCCGCTCCGCCCCGCTCGACCCGGCGCACCGGCACGCCGGCCTGAGCCAGTTCATCGTCCTGCTCGACTCGCCCGGCGTGGAGATCCGGCCCGTGCTGTCGATGTCCGGGGAGCACCACTTCAACGAGGTCGTCCTCGACGACGTGTTCGTGCCCGACGACCTCGTGCTCGGCACCGTCGGCGACGGTTGGGCGCAGGTCACCTCCGAACTCGGCTACGAGCGCAGCGGCCCGGAACGCTTCATGTCCACCTTCGGGGTGCTCGCCGGCGCGGTGGACGAGGCCGCCGCCGGCCGCCTGCCGGCCGACCCCCGCATCGGCGCGTTCGTCGGCCGGATCTTCGGCCTGCACCACATGTCCCGCGGGGTGTCCGAGGCGCTGCAGCGGCACGAGAATGCGGAGGTCGCCGCCTCGGTGGTCAAGGTGCTCGGCACCCAGACCGAGGGCGACATCGCCGACCTCGCCGACGAACTGGCCGACGAGACCGACACCGCCGGTGATCGGTTCGCCGAGCTGGTGCGGGCGGGTGTCATGCAGCGTCCCGGATTCACCCTCCGAGGCGGCACGAGTGAGATTCTGCGCGGGGTCATCGCGCGGGGATTGGGGATGCGCTGATGAGCAACGCGACGAACGGCACGTCGACCGGTAACGACGTGGAGATGCGCGAATTCGCGCAGATGCTCGAACAGGTCTTCGGTGAGCGCCGCGGCGACGATCACCGCCTCACCGGGCCGCTGCGCCTCGACCGCGAACTGTGGTCCACCCTGGTCGAACTCGGTCTCGCCCGGCTCACCGGTCCGGAGGCGGACGGGGGCAGCGAGGCAGGATGGGCCGAGGCCGCATACCTGCTCGGCGCCGCGGGCGCCGGTGCCGCGGCGGTGCCGGTGGCCGAGAACGACCTCCTCGCGGGCTGGCTGCTGCAGCTGTCCGGCTGCGAGCGCGCGGTGACCGATCCGGCGGCGGCACGCACCGCCGCCGTGCTGGCCGCCGACGGCTCGGCCCGGCACGTGCCGTGGGCCCGCGACGTCGACGCCGTCGTCGTGCTGTGGGAGGCGGACGGCACGTGGCGGGTCGCCGACGTCGCCCGCGCCGACGTCGAGGTCACCGAGGCGGTCGACGTCGCGTCCGAGCCACGCGACCACATCCGTGTCGATGTCTCCGCGCTGTCCGGCGCCGAGGTGCCGGCAGGCACCGCGGAGGAGTTCCTGCGCCGGGGCGCGCTCGCCCGGGCGCTGGCGATGAGCGGCGCGATGGAGCGGGTGCTCGACCTGGTGGTCGGGCACACCACCGCCCGCGTCCAGTTCGGCCGTCCCCTCGCCAAGTTCCAGGCCGTGCAGCACCTGGTGTCGGACATCGCCGCCGAGGGCGCGCTCGCGCGCGCCGCCGCACAGGCCGCCGTGACGATCGCCGAGGATTCCGGATTCGGCAGCGACGAAGCGGGATTCGCGATCGCTGCCGCGAAGTCCTGCGCGGGGCACGCCGCGTCGGTGGTCGTGCGCAACGCCCACCAGAGTCTCGGCGCGATCGGCTTCACCATGGAGCACGAGCTGCACCGGCACGCGAACCGGTTGCTGTCGTGGCGCAGGGAGTTCGGCTCCGTGCGGTTCTGGGACGAGGTGCTCACCGCGGCGGCCGTCGATGCCGGCTCCCGGGGGCTCTGGCCGTTGATCGCCGACGGCCGACCGGAATAGGGCGCCCGCCGCCCGCTGGACAGGCACCACCGGCCCGGTATGAACTGTGGGGTGACGGGGCGTGTTGTCCCGGTCGAGTGAGAAGAGGCGCAAGTGCAGGACGAAGAGCAGTTCGTGCCCGGGCCGGTGAATCTGCGGGATCTCGGCGGACTGCCGCTGACCGACGGCGGTCGCACCGCGCCCGGCGTGCTGTACCGGGGCGACGCCTGCTACACCGGCGACGTGGTGCGCGGCGTCCTCTCCGACCGGCCGCCCACGACGGTGGTGGACCTGCGTTCCGACGCCGAACGCGGGCACCGCGCCTACACCTGGCCGGACGGCACGCACGTGCATCGCCTGTCGCTGCACGCGGACGCCGCGCCGGCCGGGCGCACCGGGCTCGGCCTCGCCGAACTCTACGGCCGGGTGTTCGACGTGGCCGCGCCGCTGTTCGCCGGCCTCGTGCCGGTCGTCGCGCGGGCCGCGGGTCCGGTCCTCGTGCACTGCACCGCCGGCAAGGACCGCACCGGTCTCGCCGTCGCCGTCCTGCTGCTCGCCGCGGGCGTGGAACCGCAGGCCGTCGTCGACGACTACGCGGCCACCGACACGAACATGCCCCTGCTCCTGCGTCGCTGGGAGGCCGTCGGGCTGCGCCTGGGCGGCTCGTCCCCGGACGGTGGCCGGGCAGTGCCGTCCGACCTGTTCCGCGCCCCGGCCGAGGCGATCTCCCCGATCGTCGAACGCCTCGTCGCGCATCCCGGAGGACCGGGGGCCTGGCTGATCGAACACGGGGCGGAGGAGGACGACGTGCGGCGATGGCGCTCACGGGCCCGAGGAGAAGACGTGACTGCAACGGCATACGGAGACAGGAAGGCACAGACGCGATGAGCGAGCACAGCGAGCCGAAAGCCGGGGGATCGGCGGGCCTGCCGCTGGACGGCATCACCGTCGTCAGCCTCGAGCAGGCGGTCGCCGCCCCCATCGCGACCCGCCACCTCGCCGATCTCGGTGCCCGCGTCATCAAGGTCGAACGCATCGGGGAGGGCGACTTCGCCCGCAACTACGACGCCGCCGTGCACGGGCTGGCATCGCATTTCGTGTGGCTCAACCGCGGCAAGGAGTCGATCTGCGTCGATCTCAAGGCCGCCGAGGGCGTGGCCGCGGTGCGCCGGCTCGTCGACGAGGCCGACGTGGTGATCCAGAACTTCGCGCCCGGCGCGGCGGCGCGGCTCGGGCTCGGCGCCGACGAGCTGCGGCGCGAGCGGCCCGAGCTGATCGTGGTGAACATGACCGGTTACGGCACCGAGGGCCCGCTGCGCGAGCGCAAGGCCTACGACATGCTGGTCCAGGCCGAGACCGGGCTGTGCTCGATCACCGGCACCCCGGAGACCGCCACCAAGACCGGTATCCCGACCTCCGACATCGCGGCCGGCATGTACGCGCTCACCTCGATCCAGGCGGCACTGTTCCGGCGCGAGCGCACCGGCGCGGGGGCGACGATCGACGTGTCGATGTTCGACGCGACCGTCGAGTGGCTCGGCCACCCGATGTACCTGCAGATGTACCAGGACACGCAGGTCCAGCGGATGGGTCTGAGCCACGCGTCGATCGCGCCCTACGACGCGTACCCGACCGTCGACGGGAAGATTCTCATCGGCGTGCAGAACGACCGCGGCTGGCGGGCGCTGGTCACCGAGGTGTTCGGCCGCCCGGATCTCGCCGAGCACCCGAAGTTCGCGACGAACATCCTGCGGGTGCAGCACCGCGCCGAGACCGACGCGGTCGTCGCCGAGAACACGCGCCGCTTCGAGACCGCCGAACTGGACAAGCGGCTCGCCGCGGCCGGTGTTCCGGCCGCCCGCCTGAACGACATGAAGCACCTGATCGAGCATCCACAGCTCGCCGACCGTGACCGCTGGCGGGAGGTCGGCACCGAGGCCGGAGTGGTGCGGGCGGTGCTGCCGCCCATGACGTTCTCCGATGTCGAGCTGCGCATGGGTGCGGTCCCGGCGCTGGGCCAGCACACCGACGCGGTGCTCGCCGAACTCGGCCTCACCGACGAGCAGGTCGCCGGGCTGCGTGCCGCCGGCATCGTGCAGTAGCCGGTAGCCGGCCCAGCGCAGTAATCGACCCGGCGCAGTACTCGAACCCGAAGGAGCCCGACGTGCCCCAGTTGCTGCAGCTCGATTCGTCCGCGAACCTGCAGACGTCCGTCACGCGCGAACTGACCCGCCTGTTCGCCGACACGTGGCGCCGCCGCGGACCCGGCCACACCGTGGTCGAGCGGGACCTGCACCGAGACCCGGTCCCGCATCTCGTGGACGCGGAACTGCACTACGCGGCGCGCCTGCGGGCACCCGGCGCCTCCGTCGACCCCGCGGCCGAGGCGGTGCAGACCCAGCTGATCGCCGAGGTGGCCGCAGCCGACGTCGTCGTGATCGGCGCCCCGATGTACAACTGGTCGCTGCCGTCGACGCTGAAGGCGTGGATCGACCACGTCCACGTGCTCGGCACCACCGTGCCGTTCGACACGCCGGACCAGCCGTTCGCGGGCATGCCCGTCGTGGTGATCTCGAGCCGCGGGCTGGCCTACGGGCCCGGCGACCCGGACGAGGGGCTCGACCACACCGTGCCGCCGCTGCAGCAGGTGCTCGGCACGTCGCTGGGCATGGATGTCACGGTCGTGACCGCCGAATACACTCTCGCGTCCCGTATTCCGGCGCTGGCGCCGATGACCGAGCGCTCCACGGCGAGCCTGGACGCGGCGCGCGAGCGGGTGCAGCGGCTCGCGCACGACCTCGGCGCCTGACCGGCGCGGCCGGTCCTCCTGTTGGTTCTCAGGCGAATTCGGCGGAAATGTCGCAGCCGATGATCTCGGTGGTGCCACCGTAGAGGGTCTGGATGCGGGTGTCGACGTAGGCGCGACCGATGGGGAACGCCATCATGTAGCCGTAGCCCCCGTGCACCTGCATGCACCGGTCGACGACGCGATTCTGCAGCTCGCTTGCCCCACCATGTGGCCACGGCGGCGACGACGGCGGTGAGCTCGCCCTCGGGCGGTCCATCGAGGAGTTCGCATCAGCCAGGCGACAGCAGGACGGACATGCCGCCTGCCGCGATCAAAACAATCACCGCCGAACGAAAGGCCTGCACGGGCAGACGAACCGCAAGGTGGGTGCTGACAACAGTCGTTAGCAGCGCCACGGGTAGCCAGAACACTACACCGATCAGGACCATTTTCATGTCCCCGATTTGATTCAGGACGACCAGGATTCCGGTGATGGCGCTCGAAGCAACAACGATGGCTGCCATGTCGGCCAGGGTTGATATGGCACTGCGGCCTTCTCGGGCGTACATGACGGCCGGAGGTACTCCATTCAGTGACCCGACGACTCCGAGCGCGCCGGCGATCGAACCTACTCCGAACGATGCAGTCGTACTGAACTTTCGGCCGGTTGGTCGTGAAGTCGCAAGCGCTACGGCGGCGACGAGCACGGCCACGCCCACCGCCTTCTTGAGGAGGCTCGCATCCACGGTGTTGAGGAGGAGTAGCCCTACGGCCATGCCGGGCAGGGTGCCCAGGATGACCACAGAGACGCGGAGGTAGTCGACCTGCCGTCTGAGTTGAATCGCGACCGGGAGACGAGTTGACATCCCGAAGGCCATGTTGAGGGCCACTACTGTGGGCAGCGGTAGTCCGATAAGGAGGAACAGCGGCGTGGACACCAGCGCGAAACCGAATCCGGTGATTCCCCCTATTCCTGCGGCTACCGTGACGATGACCGTTCCGAAGACGAGCTGTTCGATATCCATCTCAGCCTTCTTTGCATGCGCCTGTGGGGCTACTTGGGGTCGTGACTTCGAGCGAGCGATAAGTGCTCGTCAGTTATGATCCGAGGTCCGCGTCCGTCAACAGCACTCCGGTCAGGGCAACGGACGCGACCAGGACGGTGGAGACGGTGGCGAGGATGAAAGGGCGTGCACCGACCTTCCTTATCGTTTCGATGCGGACGCCGGCGCCGAGGGCGAACATTGCTGCGGTGAGGAGAGCGGTCTGCAGCGTCTTGGCGTGGGCGAGGAGATCGGCGGGGAGTATGCCAGTTGACCGTAGGCCTACGCAGACGAGGAAGGCGAGAACGAACAGCGGGATCAGCGGGGGACGTTTGACGTCCGCGCCTCTGCCGGCCAACCTGCGTTGGCGCATGCTGAGTACAGCGATGAGTGGAGCGAGCATGAGCACGCGGGCCAGCTTGATGACGGCTGCAACCCCCAATGCTGTACCGCCGATCGCACCAGCCGCCGCGACGGCCTGTGCGACCTCGTGGATCGACCCGCCCGCCCACAGCCCGGCGTCGGTGTCCGAGAGTCCGAGGACTCGTGAGAGCAGTGGGATGGTCGGAATCATCAAGGTGCCGAAGATGACGACGAGCGCGACCGCGGTGAGTACCTCCTCCTCCTTTGCGTCTGCGACACCGTCCACGGCCGCGACCGCTGCTGCTCCGCAAATCGAGAATCCACACGCGATCAGTAGTCGCTGTGTCCATGTGAGTCCGAGAAGCTTGCCCACGAACATCGTTCCGACAATGCCGAGGAAGACGATCGCGACCACCACGAGGCTGACCCCCCAGCCGAGTGTGAGGATGTCGCTGAGGAGCAGTTGTAGCCCCAGCAGTGCGACGCCAACGCGCAGTATCCTCTTCGCCGAAAAGGTCAGGCCAGGACGCACGAGTTCGGGAAGGTGCAGAACATTCGTGAGAACCGCTCCGAGCACGATGGCGATCAGCAGTGGGCTCACGGTCGGCAGGAGTCGGTTCACACCCAGCGCGACCGCTGTTCCGATGAGGCACAATGCAAGCCCCGGTGCCAGCGTGGAGATGCCGATCGCCAGTGGCGACTGCACCGATTTGATCCCCGCGGATTGCTCGCCGGTCTTCGATGTACTCTGTTGACTTCTCACTCGTTCAACTTCCGAAGAATGGAACAGACTGGGTACTGGTCGATTTGACACCCCGATATCACGCTCATACGCGTTTGCCTGTTCATGCTCTGAACGCATGACCCTCCTGCTGGTGTGACTGTCGGTCTCGCGGCTTGGGGTAGGGCAAGGTCCGCAACGACGCCGGTTCGGGTTCCGGCACCGGGACAGTGGGGTGTGGACCGTCTGCTCGTTTGTGAGGCGGGATTTCATTGCTTCCGGGCGTCACTGGGGTGTGTCAGCGACTTCGAGTCGTCGCGCCTTTCTCGATGCCCCTCCGATTTCGTGGCCGGACTTCGAAGAAATGTGCTGCCCTACAGCCGGAGCTGGAGCACCGGCGTGAAACGATGGGACCGGCGGAGGCCACTTCCGGAGTAATGACCCTCCGATCGACTGCGAGCGCGTGGATCGCGCGCAGTGGTGATATCGGGACAGGCCGTCCGAAATTCGTGGTGTGATTCCGCACCGACCTTCGGGGAAGTGGGCTCCGCTGGTCCTCGGGCGCATAACCGGAGAATCTTCCCCGGAGTCTGCGGCGGATTCTCAGTTTCTGAAGCTCTTAGCCTTCCTACCGCTGTTCGCTGAGACCGCGGCAACAAGGGCGATGGCAATTACCAGCAGAGATACGCCGTAGCTCCGTCCATCGAACCACGCAACGAGTAGGGTGCCCAACGATGGTGTGAAGGCCCCGCCGATGAGGGTCGCGATAGCGATGGACATCGACATCCCGGTGTATCGGACCCGCACGTCGAACATCTCTGCGAAGAGAGCTCCCTGAACTCCGCAGTAGACGAAGAGGAAGCCACCGAGAAGCGCGACTCCGAGGAACAGCATCAGTGGAGTGGCCTGGTCGATCAGGGCGAAGGCGGGAAACGCGACCACAGCGACGCCTAACGAACTCGAGGCGTAAATGCGATGACGACCGAACTTGTCCGACAGTGCACCGCCCATGAGGCAGAGCCCGAAGAAGAGCGGCTGTGCCAGAAGGACAACGTTCAGTACGGTGGAACGGCTCATCTCCAGTTGCCCAGTGGTGTAGGAAATCATGAAGGTCGTCACAATGTAGTAGATGACGGTGACGCCCAAGTACATCCCGATGCCGCGGGCGGCCGACACGCGGTTGTTGCTGACGAATTCGCGGAGAGGCATTGCGGTCTCGGCGCCGAGTTTCTGGACTCTCTCGAATGCGGGACTCTCGTGAGTCGACAGACGCACGAAGATGCCTACCAGGACTAGAAGTCCACTGAGAAGGAAGGGGATCCGCCAACCCCACGACATGAACTGATCTTCTGCAAGGAAATTCCCGATGAGTACAAAAGCTCCAGTGGCGAGGGCAAGACCGATGGGTGACGCGCTCTGCGGCCAGCTGCCGTAGAACCCGCGCCGATTCGGCGGCGCATGTTCGACGCACATGAGCTGCGCACCGGGGAGCTCGCCTCCTACTCCGAATCCCTGGACGAGGCGAAGGACGACGAGGAGTATCGGCGCCCAGACGCCGATGGCGTTGTAGGTAGGCAATACGCCGATGAGGAAGGTTGCGATGCCCATGACGAGAAGAGTGGTCACCAGCATGGACTTGCGGCCGATCCGGTCGCCGAAATGGCCGGCCACAGCAGCGCCGAGTGGCCGAGCGATGAATCCGGCGCCGAATGTCGCGAAGGCCGCGAGTGTACCTGCGACGGGGCTGAACGACGGAAAGAAGAGTTGCGGGAAGACGATGGCCGCGGCGGTTCCGAAGATGAAATAGTCGTAGTACTCGATGGATGTCCCGACCGTACTCGCCGCGACAACCTTCCCGATCCCATTCTTCGGTTCGACGTCAGGCAGTGGCGTCTCTCTGTCCAGCCTCGTCGGAACCCGCTCTGCGCTTATGTCCACTGTGACGCTCCTTGGTTTGATGATACCGACCGCGGTCGGTATCGTTACTACTTCGAACCTTGATACGTGGCTCGATGGGACGACAGTCCAGGTCAGGTAAAGCAGTAGCTCAGAACTTCGAAGGGCTCGCGTGCTCCGGTCGACGATTGGCGGATGGCCGGAGCCTTGGCGTTGTGCGTTCGTTGTGTAGGTCCGGTGACGCCGTGGATTCGGCCCGTTCGTCCCGTTTAGTCGTTTCCGACGGTTCGAGGTTTCTGAGTTGGCGACAGTGCGTGGGTGACGCCGCTTACCGTCTGCTTTCCGCGGTCTGTTCATGGTGGCTGGCGAGGCGGGCCGGATCCAATCCATTCTGCTTACCCAGGGCATAGGCCTCACTTATGGTGGCCTCGATGACATGGGTGATTGCCGGCGTTGAGGTGAGGTTGCGGGCTGGGGTCTCGCCCGTCCATTGCGTGGGTTATCGAGCGGGCGAACGCCCTGCTCGCTTGTTCCGCAAGTGCAGGGTGGGCCCGGTAGTTACCGAGCGTGCGAGTGCGTGACATCGCCGAGGCTGCGAGCGTCTTACCGACGACTGACAAGATCGGCTCTCCAGTCGCGAACAGGCGGTCGTTGCCGCCCTGATCGCCGAAACACGGATCGCGGTGGCAGTGGCCGAGCGGCCCGCTGGTGCCTGCCTCCGGTCGCGAGGCGCTGCTGCCGATCACTACCCGCTCTGCGCTGCGTGACGCGTTCGTCGCCTCCTACCGTGATCGAACATCCGCTCGTCGACGCGATCGCTGAACGACTCGGCGGCACCGACCGGTACATCGCCTGCGTAGTCGAGGCCAGTGCTACCGCCGCAGTGCGTGTGCCCTGGGACAATGGCTGCAGCCGACCCCTGTGTCCGCCGTGACCGGCGGACTCGTCGTGCCGTCCGGTGTATTACCGGATTTGCTGGGCATCATGCTCGCACCACGTGCCTCCGCACTCGATGCCGCCGAGAGACGGCCACACGGCCGGCATCGCGAACTCGCCGCGGCCCCGGAATCCTGAGGCTGGCCCGGCCCTCCAAGTAGCCCTCTCGATCCGGCGTCTGGGTGGGATCCTCTGCGTTCACTGATCAGGGGTCTCGATGGAAGGTGAATCGGGCGACGCACCCTACGGGGACCGGCCGTGTCGAGATGTTCTCACGTAGCAATGGTGAAAATCGGCAGGTGGGCAGTGGGTCCGTATGTTCTCTCGGTTTGTTGATTTGATACCACAAGACGTAATCACTGACGCCGGTCGGCTTTTGCCATTTTGATAAATGCCTGTGCGGCATAGGAAAGGCGATGGATGCTGTAATACATGTAGAAGGGTCGGTTGATGGGTGGATCCGGATGCTTGACGATGGCCCCGAGTTCGCGGAATCTCTCCGCGCCCTGGGCTGGTACGACAGCGCAGCCTGCACCCGCGGCGACGAGTGTCGGAAGTGTGTCCATGAAGGGTGATTCAACGGCTATCTTCAGTTCCGCCCCGATATGCGCAAATTCCTGATCGAGGATGCGGCGCATGGATGTGTGAGGTGGCGCAACCACGAAGGGGCAGTGTGCGATCTCCTTGATATTCACCGCCGGCTCGTCGGTCACAACAGTCCCAGGAGGCAACACAAAAACCATTTCCTGGGAGTCGATCTCCAAGCGTCTCAGGTTGCCCGACACCGATTCATCCGAGAATGATACAAGCACCTCGACAGGACTCTTGCCGAAGTGCTTGACAATTGGATCTTCTCCGAAGTACGGGTCGAGATGAACCGAGACCTGCGGATAGCGCTCCCGGAAGCGAGCGGTCCACATGGAAACCGGGATCGCGGCCAGTGCGGGCATTACGGAGATGTTCAGTGTCCCCCGAGGAACATCTTTGCTCTCTTCGACTGCGGCGACAGCCCGGATCGACGATTCGATCAGTCGCCGGGCGGGCCGTACCAGCGCCTCCCCGGAGGGGGTCAACTGCATGCCTCGAGACGAACGCGTGAAAAGTGGTACCCGCAGTTCTCTCTCGAGGCTCACGATGGACTGCGATAACGCGGGCTGGGTCATGTGCAGTACTGCAGCGGCGCGTCCCGTGGTCCCATGATCAACAATCGCCAAGAAGTGGCGCGCCTGACGAACCTCCACGGGCAGGCTCCTTTCTCCGCCGGGCTCTCAGCTTAGGCCAGCGAGCCGGTGCAGCCGCCGATCCTTGTCGCAACGCACGAGGTCGGGACGGCTCTTGAAGGTACCGCCGGCCAGCACGCTCGGGAAGGTACGCCGAGCGACGGGCGCCCGGGCCCCAGTGGACGGAGGTCGGTAGGCCGTGTTCGCCGGCACGAGCGGATCCTGATGCGCCCGGTTGAAGCTCCTCCGGGGGTAGCTGTCGTCCGGTGGGCCGGCCCTCGACGAGAGCATCGTCGTCGCTCTCCTGCAGGACCGCGGCGCTCGGCGTGAGTTGCGGACTCGCCAGGATCGAGCCTGGATCTCGATGTTGACAGGCGGCGATAAGCCCCACGTATCGAGGGCAAAAGAAGCGCGACTTTGTTCTATGGATCGTCGTTCCATAGCTTGAGTGAAGAGCAAATGGCCGGGGCAAAAGACTCCAAGCCGATGCCGATAGTGAATCAGTCGAGGCGAATCCTCGAAAACCGATCAAAGTGCAGGAGGAGATCATGACGGTCGAGTTTGGATGGTTCATCCCTACCTGGGGCGACACTGCCGCGTTCGGAGTGCCCGAGGCCGAAATCCCGCCCGGCATGGATCTCTTCGCGGGGGTGGCCCAATCCGCCGAGAATGCTGGTTTCGAGTATATTCTCGTTCCGGTTCAAACAAATTGCTGGGATGCATATATCACGTGCGCCATGGTTGCCGCCAAGACCGAGAAGATTGTTCCGCTGGTGGCTGCGCGACCCGGATTCATCGCACCCACCGTCCTGGCGAAAATGCTGTCGACGTTCGACCAGCTGACCGGTGGCCGAGTCCGGGTGAACCTGATCGCCGGAGGAACATCCAGCGAGCTCGAGGCCGACGGCTCGTTCTACGGCCATGACGAGCGATACGAATTGTTCGACGAATCTCTCGACGTCATGAAGCGTGCCTGGACCGAAGACGAACCGTTCGACTTCGCTGGCAAGTACTTCAAGGCGAACCAAATCGTGGTCAAGCCCAAGCCTTATCAGAAGCCCTTTCCTCCGATTTACCTCGGAGGTCTGTCGGAAGCCGCCAAGAAGCTCTGCGCAAGGCATGCGGACGTCCATCTCTTCTGGGGAGACACGCCGGACAAGATCGCCGAACGCGTGGAGGAGATGAACGAGCGTGCTGCGAGGGAGGGGCGTTCGCTGCGATACGGGATGCGGCTACACGTCATCGTCCGCGAAACGGAAGACGAGGCCTGGGCAGCTGCGCGAGCCCTTATTGCCAACGCTACTCCCAAGCTCCAACAGGAAAGGGCGGCGCTGGGAGATCAGTCCGAGGCGAACGATCGGATGAAGGAACTCGCAAAGGTCGAGAACCATATGATCGATGAGCATCTCTGGAGCGGCATTGCGACCGTCCGTGAAGGCGCCGGCGTCGCAATTGTGGGAAATCCCGAGCAGGTGGCGGCGACGATCCGTCGATTCATGGCTGCCGGTTGCTCGAGCTTCTGCCTGAGCGGCTACCCGCACGCGGCCGAGGCAGAGCGATTCGGAAAGCTCGTGATGCCGTTGTTCGCGGAAGACCTTGCCGAACAGGAATTGAGTGTCGGGTCGGATGCCGATTTCGTTCGCGAAGTGCAGCCTGTGAAGTGCTGAAGGCACTCAGCCCTAGTTGAAGTATGTGACCTTCGAGTCCAGCGTCCCAGGAGTGAGCGATGATCGATCTAGATCCCGTCAATGACGACCAGACAGCCTTGAGGAAAGCCTACGGGTGCTTTCCGAGTGGGATAGCGGCGGTATGTGCGTTGACGGACGGCGCACCGGATGGCATCGCCGCGAGCTCGTTCACGACAGTGTCGCTGGATCCTCCGTTGGTGTCTGTATGCGTACAGCACACCTCCCGAACGTGGCCGCGATTGGTCAAACGGCCTCGCCTGGGCGTGAGTGTGCTCGGTGCCGGCCAGGATGCGGCCTGCCGGCAGCTCGCTTCCAAGACCGGTGACCGGTTCGCCGGCCTGGACTGGGTCGCCACGGCACAAGGCGCGGTGCTGCTACGTCCGGCAACCCTGTGGCTGGACTGTGCGTTGCACGATACCGTGACCGCCGGCGACCACGATGTGGCGCTGCTGCGGGTCACCGCCCTGCGCATCCACTCCGACGTGGCCCCGCTGGTGTTTCACGCCAGTACCTTCCGACAGTTGGAGGCAGCGTGAGTACTCAGCTTGCCGACGCCTCCTCACGGCACCACATCGACGAGGTACCTGCCGCCCTCGACGCGTTGTGCGCCGGACGTCCCGTTCTGGTCCTCGACGACTCCGATCGCGAGAACGAGGGCGACGTCGTCCTGGCTGCTGCTATGGCCGAGCCGTCTTGGGTGGCGTGGATGGTGCGGCACACCTCCGGACTGTTGTGCGCGCCGCTGCCCGCGGCACGAGCTGACGAACTCCACCTACCGCCCATGGTCGGACGCAACACCGATCCCCGCGGCACCGCCTACGCTGTTTCCGTCGATGCCGCCCGGGGCGTCTCGACGGGCATCAGTGCCACCGACCGCGCGCATACCGCCCAGGTATTGGCGGATCCGTTCACCCTGCCCACTGATCTCAGTCGCCCTGGGCATGTACTGCCGCTGCGGGCTCGCCCCGGGGGCGTACTGGAGCGACGTGGCCATACCGAGGCCGGCGTGGACCTGTGTCAACTGGCCGGCCTGCCACCGGTTGCGCTGATCGCCGAACTGGTCAACGACGACGGCACCATGTCGCGCCGTCCCGACATTCTCGAGCTGGCCAGTCGAACAGAACTGCCGATGCTCGATATCGATGCCCTGGTGACACATCGGCTCTACCACGGCGACGGGCGGACCGGACGAGTTTCGCGCGTTGCCTCCACCCGGCTGCCTTCGGCTCACGGTGGACTCCGGGCCATCGGATACCGCGACGAGATCACCGGCGCCGAGCATCTCGCCCTGCTCGGAGAAGACCCGGCGGGTACCTACCCTCTGGTTGCCATCCACCACGAGTGCCTGCTCGGAGATGCCTTCGGCAGCCTGCGCTGCAACTGCGGTGGCAACCTCGGTGCGGCCCTGGACCAGATCAGCACCCAGGGTGGCGTTCTCCTCTATCTCCGGGCCGGCCAGGGGCACCTGAATTCCGTTCTGCGGGACGGACATCAATGCTCGCAAACCACAACATCGAGCGACGCCGCGGCCGCCGCGATACTGGCCGATCTCGGCTTCTCCGATGTCCGCCTGCTCGATGGACCGACTACAGCGTCCGGATTGACCCCTGGCGGAATCGGCGTTGTGGATCGAATCGTCTCCCCACCGTTGAGTGCTTGACCAGGTCGGCACGGCAAATACCACTTCGGCCATCTACCGGTCTCGAAAGGAAACAACTCCCATGACCAAGTACGCATCGCCCGGCACGGCCGGAAGTGTCGTCACCTTCAAGGCGCGCTACGACCACTACATCGGCGGCGAGTACATTGCTCCCGTCAAGGGTGGCTACTTCGAGAACGAAACCCCCGTCACCGGAGAAAAATTCACCGAGGTCGCCCGAGGAACCGCCGAAGACGTCGAGCGTGCGCTCGACGCCGCCCACGCCGCCGCAAAGACGTGGGGCAGAACGTCGGTCACCGAGCGGGCTGCCGTCTTGAACAAGATCGCCGACCGCATGGAGGCGAATCTCGAGAAGCTCGCCGTCGCCGAGAGCTGGGACAACGGCAAGCCTATCCGAGAAACCCTCGCCGCGGACATCCCGTTGGCGGTGGATCACCTCCGCTACTTCGCCAGCGCAGTGCGGACCCAAGAAGGTGGCATCTCCGAGATCGACGAGGACACGGTCGCATACCACTTTCACGAGCCGCTCGGGGTTGTGGGACTGATCATTCCGTGGAACTTCCCGCTGCTGTTGGCGATCTGGAAGATCGCCCCGGCCCTGGCGGCCGGCAACACCGTCGTTCTCAAGCCGGCCGAGCAGACCCCGGCATCGATCCACGTCCTGCTCGAGGTTGTCGGCGACCTGCTGCCGCCGGGCATCCTCAACGTCGTCAACGGATTCGGTGTCGAAGCGGGTAAGCCTTTGGCGTCGAGTCGTCGCATCCAGAAGGTCTCGTTCACCGGGGAGACCACCACCGGACGCCTGATCATGCAGTACGCCTCGCAGAATCTGATCCCGGTGACCCTCGAACTCGGCGGCAAGAGCCCCAACATCTTCTTCGACGACGTTGCGAGCACCCAGGACGCGTTCTACGACAAAGCCCTCGAAGGCTTCGCGATGTTCGCCCTCAACCAGGGCGAGGTGTGCACCTGCCCGTCCCGCGCTCTGATCCAAGGGGGCATCTACGACGATTTCCTTGCGCAAGGCGTCAAGCGAGTCGAGCAGATCAAGCAGGGACACCCGCTCGATACCGAAACCATGATCGGTGCGCAGGCATCCAACGACCAGTTCCAGAAGATCCTGTCGTACATCGAAATCGGTAAGCAGGAGGGCGCGACACTTCTTACCGGCGGTGAGAAGGCCGACCTCGGTGGTGACCTGTCCGGAGGGCACTACGTCCAGCCGACCGTCTTCGAGGGCAACAACAAAATGCGGATCTTCCAGGAAGAGATCTTCGGTCCTGTCCTTGCCGTCGCGCGGTTCGACGACTACGACGACGCCATTGCGTCGGCCAACGACTCGTCGTACGGCCTCGGCGCAGGTGTCTGGGTTCGCGACGGCAGGACCGGTTACCGCGCCGGACGCGACATCCAGTCCGGCCGGGTGTGGGTGAACAACTACCACGCCTACCCCGCACACGCGGCGTTCGGTGGATACAAGCAGTCCGGAATCGGGAGGGAAAACCACAAGATGATGCTCGACCACTTCCAGCAGACCAAGAATATGCTGGTCAGCTACTCGCAGAACGCCCAGGGCTTCTTCTGATACGAAGTGCCCACCGCGGGGAGCTATCCACCCGGTGACCGATCGGTGCCGAGACCTGCCGCAATACCGGCAGGTCTCGGCGCATCGCCTTGCGGGTAGATCGGGTCTGCTGCACGGATGGGTGATATCCCATCTGTCGTGCCGTGTGGTGTCACTGGAAGGATGTGCACTGTGCCGAAACCGTATCCGGAAGAGTTCCGCGACGACGTCGTCCGCGTGGCGCGCAGCCGTGAACGGGGCCAGCATCTGAAATAGGTTGCGGCCGAATTCGGATCAGCGAATGCTGTCTGATCGACTCGACAAGGCCGCCGACATCGAGGACGGAATCGACCCCGTTTCCACCGTGAGCGAGGACGCTGAACTGCGCGAAGCGCGCAAGCGTGTCCGTATGCTCGAGCAAGACAACGAGGTGCTACGAGGTGCCGCGGCGTACCTGTCGCAGTCGGACCTGCCGGAAAGGCTCTACCCGCTCGTGAGCGTGCCGGCCGCTGACGGGATCCCAGTGGTGGTGACGTGCCGGGTACCCCGAATCGCTGGTGGCTCAATGGCATCACCGAACAACACACCGGTGAGGACAAGCTCTACGTCTGCGCAATCAAGGACGGCTGCTCCACCGGATCGTGGATGACTCGATCAGCGACCGAACGAATTCGCAGCTCGCTGTCACCGCACTCGAATCAGCCGTCACCTGACGTGGCCAGGTCGCCGGATGTACGGTCCATACGGACCGCGGATCGCAGTTCCGCTGTCGAGTTCGTCCGCACACTCGGCAGCCACAATCCGGTCGGCTCGATGGGGAGAGTCATAGCCTGGCGACAACGCCGCCATGGAATCGTTCCTCGCATCCTGCAGAAGAACGTCCCCGACCGTCGCCTCCGGGCCGCCCGCGAACAGCTACAGATCGCGATCGTCACCTGGATCGAGAGTATCTACCACCGCCGCCGACGCCAGACCACCCTCGGCCGATTGACCCCAGTAGATGAGCTTGCGCGCGGCTGCGACCGCGTCGGGGTCGTCGGTGATCACGGCCGCCTCATCGGTGACGGTGGAGCTATCGGGCGAGGACGGCGGGGAGGTGGCGTGCGCACGCAGTGCGCAGCGGCGTTGACGACCAGGACGTCACCGGCGCGGAGCGGGAGCAGGTCGGGCGCATCATTACCCACAGACGATCACCGCGTGCCGTGGCGCCTTCCTCGGAGTGCGGCGGGGATGTGCGGCCATGGGGCTCTGCCCGTGAAAGGTCGTCCTCGTATTCGGAAACGGTAGTGCGGCCACGACCGACGGGATCTCAGTCCCTTGGGGTCTACCTGGTCGGCCTCCCTGGTGTGCCTGCGGATGCGAGGGTGGCTGGATGGATGGGACGTGACACCTGCCCTGGGAGATGCGCCGTTTGTGGTGGGCCGACCGGGCTCCCCTCACGTCCATTCGTTCGGTCCTGCCGCCCGCGCTCGAGCGGTCGCTGTCGATGCGATGCGTCCAAATCGCGGGTCGCTCGTCAGAGATGTCGACTTCCCCAACCCAGGGGAGCGCCGTCTCGGAAGGACCCTCAGATGATGACCAGCCGTGTCCACATCGCGCTCGACGCCGACGACACCAACGTACCGCCCCTCCTTGCGGGGGTGCCCCGACGTCCGGGCCGGCGACGTCGGAGCGCGCCGGCAGTGCACGTGCCCGGCACCGGTTCGGAGGCGTGAGATGAACGCCCCTGCAGTAGTGGTGGACGATCTCCATGTCGCCTACGACAAGACGTGGGCGCTCGACGGCCTCGACCTCGAGGTGAGGGCGGGCACGACGCTCGGCGTGCTCGGCCACAACGGCGCCGGTAAGACGACCTTGATTCGCGTGCTCACCACGCTGGTGCGGCCGACCGTCGGCCGGGCGCTGGTCGAGGGCCTCGACGTCGTCACCGACGCGATGGACGTGCGCCGCCGGATCGGAGTCACCGGACAGTATGCCGGACTCGACGAGTTCCTCACTGCCCGAGAAAATTTGGAACTGATCGGCCGCCTCGCCGGTCTGCACGGCCGGGCACGGGCTCGGGCCGACACTCTGATCGACCGGCTCGGGTTGCTCGACCTCGCGTCGCGGCGGGTCGGTGAACTCTCCGGTGGGTCACGACGTCGGGTCGACCTCGCCGCCAGCCTGGTCGGATCTCCGTCGGTACTGTTCCTCGACGAGCCGACCACCGGACTGGATCCCATCGCCCGCAGCGCGCTGTGGGACGTCGTCGACGAACTCACCACCAACGGCACCACCGTCGTGCTCACGACCCAGTACCTCGAAGAGGCCGACCGGCTTGCCGACCACATTGTCGTGCTCAACCGGGGGAGGGTCGCCGCCCGCGGCACGCCCGCCGAGCTGAAGCGGATGGTCGGCGGCAAGGTGGTGACCGCCACGATCCCCACGCACCAGCTCGGCGGCCTGCCGTTCGGACCCGAGACCGAGAATCCCGTCGACGGCGGTCGGGTCCGTGTCTCGCTCACCGTAGGCGACGCGATGACCGCTGCCGAACTCGTCGCCCAGCTCGCCCGGGACCGCGTCGACGTCAGCGACCTCGATGTCGCCTCGCCCAGTCTCGACGACGTCTTCACCCACCTCACCCCCGACGGAGCCACCCCATGAACGCCATGCTCACCACCCGATCCGGGCGGTCACCCGCCGGGGACCAGCTCGCCGCTCTCGTGGTCCGCAATCTGCGCACCAGTGCCCGCGTCCCGCAGTTGCTGATGTTCTCGCTGACCATGCCAATGGCGATGTTGGTCCTGTTCAGTCAGGTGTTCCGCAGTGTGGCGGCCGGACCCGGTTTCCCTGCCGGGGTCAGCTACATCGATTTCCTCACCCCCGCCATGCTGGCAGTCTCCACCGTGATGGCCGGCACCAACGCGGGGGTGTCCGCGGCGATCGATCACACCAGCGGCCTGCACGACCGCTTCGCCGCGCTTCCCATGCGGGCGGCGCTGCCCGGTGTGGCGCGCACGCTCAACGAGGCCGCGTTCACACTCGCCCGGGCCGCGCTCCTCGGTCTCGCCGCCGTCGTACTCGGGTTCGAGTTCCATGGCACCGTCGTCGACGCCCTGGCCGGCCTCGTCGTTCTCGCCGTGCTGGCCGCGGCGATGAGTGCCCTGTTCGGGCTCATCGGTGACCGACTCCGCCGTCCCGATGTGGTGCAGTTCGCCGGGATGATGGTGATGATGCCGCTGATGTTCGTCTCGAGCGCCTTCGCCCCGCTCGGGACCATGCCCGGTTGGATGCAGGCCGCCGCGACGCTCAACCCGGTCGCCCACGCCACCGATGCCCTGCGCGGCCACGAGCTCGGCACCGCCACGTTCGGCGACACGGCCACTGCCGTCGTCGCTGCGGTCGCGCTGTGGGCGACGGTGACGCTCCTGCCCGGCATCGCGCGCCGGTTGCGCGCGTTGGTCGCGCGTTGAGCCGGCCCGCCTGGGCGGTGCGCTGCCGGGATGGTTCATACCCGCGATCGGACTACCCGTCCACGGGACTGGAAGGTCGTCGTCGGTCGAACAGATCGCTCGACTGTGCAGTCGCGAGAAGGCACAGGAGGCGAAGATCGCGCCCTACCTGGACGACCTCGTCATGCAGCGCGGACGCGCACCTCGACGAAGGAACGGATACTCATGACGGTTGCGCGGGCGTGACCCGTGAACGGGTGCAGCAGCGTAGGCACGACCTCGTCCGACCCGGCCCGAGCTCAGCGGCGATACCGGATCTCGCCGCGGATCACGGTGCAGCGCACTACTTCCACGGTCGGCTCCGCAAGCGCATCGGTGAGCGAACGGTCGAGCAGCACCAGATCCGCCGGCGCGCTCACCTTCACCCGGCGTGGCCCGCCGCCGGGATCGTCGAGGGGGGACAGGTAGCGGTCGAGGGCCTCGGCGGCGGTGATCCGCTCCTGTGGACCGACGACGTCACCGGTGGGGGCGCGACGGTTCGCCGCGGCCGCGATGACCGCCCACGGGTCGAGCGGCCCGTACGGCGCGTCGCTCGACAGGGCGACGGGCACGCCGCCGTCGAGCAGTGACCGGCAGCGGTACAGGTCCGGCAGATCCCGGGTATCGACCCGCTCCAGGTAGTCGTCGCCGCGGTGCGCGAGGAAGCCGGGTTGAGTCACTACGCACAACCCACGCCCGCGCAGCTCGCCGATCGACTCGGGCGGAACCAGCGCGCCGTGCTCGATCCGGTCGCCGGGCAGGGCGCCGGCCTCGTCGAGCACCGCGAGGAACAGGAGGAGCGCCTCGCGGCTGACGCAGTGCACCGCCACCGGCCGACCGCGGGCGTGGGCGCGACGGACGGTGCCGGACAGGGTCTCGAAGTCGGGCAGTTCCGAGTCGGCAAGAACGATCTTGTACGGGCCGGTCGTCACGGTCGCCGGTCGATTTTCGGGGTCGCCGCCGAGAGGTACTCCCAGCAGGTGTACTCGTTGCGGCAGCACACCGGAGACGTGTGCGTCGATCAGCGCTGCCAGCGAGTCCGGGGCCAGATCGGGTGTGGCGTCGGTGATCCCGGTGATCCCGAGGCGGGTCAGGTCTGCGCCCACGGCATCGAGCGGTGGCGGCCCGGTGGCAGGCAGCCGTTCCCGCAGCCACGCGTCCGCACGCCACACCCGCCCGGTGGGACGACCGGCGTCGTCGCGCTCCACCCCGGGATGGTCGGCCGAGTCCAGTGCGGCAAGGGTCGCCGCCGCCGAGTTGAGCACCCACATCGCCCCGCTGCGGTGCTGCAGCCGCACCGGCCGTCGCGCGTGCAGCAGGTCCAGCGTCGCGGCGTCGAGCAGGCCCGCAACCGTCTCGACGTAGCCGACGCCGCGGACCCAGCCGTCGCCGGGCGCGGCGTCCAGCGCCCGGGCCAGGTCGTCCGGTGTGCGCACGTGCGGGGGCCCGCACCGGACCGAGGTGGCGTCCGCAGCCGTCGCGTGCAGGTGCAGGTGATGATCGTGCAGTCCCGGCAGCAGCGCCGCGCCGTGACCGTCGATCACCTCGGCGCCGCCGGCCTCGAGGCCGACCCCGATCGCCGTGACCCGGCCGTCGCGGACCGCGACGTCGCACCGGCCGGCCGGAAGCGCGACGTCGCGCAGCAGCAGGCCGGTCACCGAGCGATCCCCCGCTCCGCCAGCACTGTGGCGGTGTCGCGACCCGGTTCGGCGACGTCGCCGCGCGGTGTGCGCGGTTGCGGAGTCACGATTTCCGTACGGCCCGTCGAGGTGTCGACGTACCACTCGTCGCCCCGTCGGTATGCCTGCGCCGCAGCGGTTTCGGCTCCGTCCAGGGTTGCGGCCACCGTCGCCGCCATCGAGATGTCCCACAACACCCCGCCGCCGTCGCCGGGCGCGGACATCGCCAGCGCCGCCGCGGTCAGTCCCGTGAGCGGATCGGCGATCGCGTCACCGACGAACATCGGCCCGGCGTCGTCGCGGGCGACGAGTCCGGCGGACGCGGCGATGTCGTCGCCGAAACCCACCCGGCCGGATCCGCGCCCGTGCGCGGTGATCGACACCCACGTTGCGCCGCCGGCGACGAACTCGTCTGCGTTCAAACCGAATCCGGCCAGCGCGCGCGGACGGGACGCCTCGATCACGATGTCGGCGGCCGCGACGAGCGCGGCCAGGGATGCGCGCTCGTGGGGGAGGGCGGGATCGAGCTGCACGGTCTCGTGGCCACCGTGCAGCAGGCGATAGAAGTCGGGATTGCCGCGGCGGGCGCCGTCCGGCCGGGACGGCGTCTCCACCTTGATCACCCGCGCCCCCGCGAGGCCCAGCAGGTGCGCGCACAGCGGCCCCGCCCACAGCGCACTGAAGTCGACGACGAGCAACCCGTCGACGGGGCGCGGCGCCAGCGGTCGCAGGGGGGCGGGAGCGTGCGCAGGGGTGACGGGTCCGGCCGCGACGCCGAGCAGGTCGGCGCGCTCGGCCAACTCGGCGCCGGTGTGCTCGCGCAGCCAGGCCTCGACCGCGGGCCACGGGTCGTCCCCGACGTCCGCGCCGACGAGGGCGCCGAGCAGCAGCGGGTCGTCGGGGCGGGCGCACGAGACGGCGGCCCAGCCGTCGGCCGTCGGCAGCAACCGGCACGACCCACCGGCCGACGTCGCGCCGGCACGGCGATGCCCGGTGAAGGCGGCGCGCTCGGCGAGCACGCGCGCCCCGTCGAGCTGCACCGCCCCGCCGGTGACGTCGGCGATCCACGCGGTGCGTTCTCGCGCGACGGTCGCCGCGCGACCGGGGGGAATCAGGGGTGGCCCGTCGGGACGGCCGGTGAGAGAAGCGATTCCGCTCTCGGCCCAGTCCCGCACCGGGTCCGGGCGCGCGGAGGTCGACACGCTGCCGATGCTACAGTCCGCGAAACGACTTCAGGACGGCGGACATGCGCATCGACGTACGAACCCTCACGGTGGCGGAACTCGCGGGGGGCGCCGCGGACACCCCGCTTCTCGGTGACGGCGCCGCCCTGCCCGAACCCGTGCTGATCGTCGACCTCGACGACGCCGACGAGGCGATCGTCGAGGCCGCGGCCGCCCGCGTGCCGGCACTCGACCGGCTGCTCGTCGGACGCTGCACGGGCGCCGTCCCGGCCGCCCTCGCGCCGCTGACCGCCGCGCTGGACCTCACGTACGTCGCGGGGCCCGATCCGGCGGACCGGGCGGTGGTCGGCACCGAGGACGTCGACGCGGCGCTCGAGGAGTTCGTCCTGGCGGTGGGACGGTATCCGCAGTCGGCGCTCGTCGCCGGACAGGTGGTGCGGATCTCGGAGACGCTGCCGGTGCCCGAGGCGATCGACGTCGAATCGCTGGCCTACTCCACCCTGCAGGGCGGGGCCGAGTTCGGTGGCTGGCTCGACGAGCGTCGCAGGCTCGGGCGGTCCCTGCCGCCGTCGCCCGCCGCGGATCCGGTGCTGATCGACCGCGACGGCGACACCCTGCACCTCACCCTCAACCGCCCCGAACGCCGCAACGCCTACGGCACCGCGCTGCGCGACGCCCTGGTGGAGGCGCTGCGCCTGCCGCTGCTCGACGACACCGTCGCGCGGGTGGTGCTCGACGGTGCCGGGCCGTCGTTCTGCGCCGGCGGTGACCTCGACGAGTTCGGCCACACCCCGGACACCGCGACCGCTCACCTGATCCGCACCCGCGGAGGCGCGGGACGGCTGATGGCGCGGCTCGCGGACCGGATGGAGGTGCGCCTGCACGGGCACTGCGTCGGCGCCGGCATCGAGGTCCCGGCATTCGCGAGCCGGATCGTCGCCACCCCCGACACGCTCTTCCGGCTGCCGGAGGTGACGATGGGCCTGATCCCCGGCGCGGGCGGCACCGTGAGCGTGCCCCGCCGCATCGGCCGCTGGCGCGCGCTGCACCTGTTCGTCACCGGCACCGCGCTCGAGGCGCCGCGGGCGCTCGAATGGGGGCTGATCGACGAGATCGCCTCGTCGGGGGAGTGAGCGAAGGGGTGAGCGAAGGGGAGTGAGCGAATGTATCGCCCACTCGATCAGATCGAGTGAGCGATACATTCGCTCGGGCCCGAGCGACCGCGAGTGAGGTCAGCCGGCCGCCGGTGTAGCCGCCCCACGAGTCGCAGAACCGTCCGGCAGCCAGCGGACGTACCGCAGTCCGCGGCGTTCCCTTTCGGTGAGTCCGCCCCAGATTCCGTGCTGCTCCTTGTTCTTCACGGCATCGTCGCGGCACGGGAGGCGGACCGGGCAGGCCGCGCAGATGTCCCGGGCCGCTCGTTCCCGGCGTTGCCGCTCGCCCCAGGTCTCGTCCTCGGGGGCGTAGAAGGTGTCCGGTCCGACGAACCGGCAGCGGGCGTGCAGACGCCAGCTGTGACCGTCGCGTGCGTCCGGGACGGCGGTGGGGCTCAGTGCGAAGGCGGGGAGTGTCATGTCGGTTCCGGGGTCAGGCCATGAGGGCAGTGAAGCGCCAGTCCAGTACGGGTGCCGGCGCGTCGGTGCCGCGGTCGGCGTGGACGATCGAGCGCAGTTCGAGGACGCCCCCACCGCCGTCGAGCGGGTGGGCGGACTCGATGTGCAGGTCGCTGGTGAGGGTGTCGCCCTCGTGGACCGGGCCGGTGTGGTCGCACGAGTGCCAGCCGAGGACGGTGACGAGGTTGGGCAGCGCGCGGGTGGCCTGGGCCAGGGCGAGGTCGATGGTGTGGCCCCCGTACACCAGTCGCCCTGCGGCACCGACACGTTCGTCGTGATGGGTGGCGGCGATGTTGAGGGTCAGACGCGCCAGCTCGGGCGCGCTGGAGACGACGTCGCCGCTCGACCGCAGCACCGCACCGGCCAGCGACGGATCGAAATGCGTTCCCGGAACGCGTGTCCGGTAGGCGGCGAGATCCCAGTCGGCGGGGGCGGACCACCGCGGCGGCTCCTGCGGGCCGATCGCGGACAGGTCGTCCGCGGCCACGACGCGTTCGGGATCGGGGTTTTCGCTCAGCGGCAGCATCGCGCACCGGTAGAAGTCGAGGACGGTGTGCCCGTTCTGGTCGACGGTGTTCATCCGCAGCGCCGCCAGCCCGGTGGGTTTGCGGCCGGGCTTGGCCGAATTCTCCTTCAGGCCCACCACTTCGGTGGTGGTGTAGAGGGTGTCGCCGATATGCGGGAAGCGGTGGAAGCGCAGGCCGCGGTAGAACAGGTTGGCCTTGACGTGGTGGGTGACCAGGGTGGACTGGCCGATCGCCAGGTCGGTGACGAGCCCGGCGTGCGCGACGGGCCCACCGGCGACGGCCGCCGACAGGTGCGCATCGAGGGGCAGGCGCAGCCGGTCGCCGAGGATCGCCTGGTGGGCGGCGGCGAGGCCGTCGGTGATCGTGACGGCCGGCGCGGTGTCGAAGACCCGGCCGACGGTGAGTTCGTCGAAGTAGGGTCCGCCGACCTCGGTGGCGGTGCGTGCGGTGGTCATCTCACTTGTCTCCGATCAGGGCGAGGGTGCGGCGGGCGGCGACGGCGACCGCCTCGTCGAGCATCTGTCCGTCGAGCTGGGCGGCGCCGGCGCCGCGGGCCTCGGCCTCGGCCAGGGCGGCCAGCACCCGCCGCGCCTGCTCGGCCTGCGCGTCGTCGGGAGTGAAGGCCGCTGCGGCCGAGTCGATCTGGGCCGGGTGGATGACCCATTTGCCGTCGAAGCCGAGGTCGGCGGTCCAGCGGGCGGCGCGACGGAAGTCCTCGTCGTCGGCGATGGACAGGAACGGTCCGTCGATCGCCTGCACGCCCGCGGCGCGGGCGGCGTGCAGGAGGCGGTCCTGCACATACAGCCAGTGCTCGGGGGCGGCGGTGCGGGCGCGGCCGAGCGCGGCGCCGAGGTCGGCGTAACCGAGGATCACCGCGGCCAACCGGGGTCCGGTGACGATCTCGTCGAGGCGGGTCACCCCGGCCGGGGTCTCGATCAGCGCCTGCACGGCCAGGCCGGTATCGCCTGCCGCGGCGAGGATGCGGTCGGTCTCGGCGAGGTCGGCCGGGCCTTCGACCTTGGGCACCACGATCGACGACAGGGCCGGTCCGAGGGCGGCGCAGGCGCGCAGGTCGTCGGCGAACCACGGCGTGCCGGGACCGTTGACGCGGACCGCGATCGCGCGGCCCGTGCCGTGCGTGGACACCAGATCGGCGACGAGGTCGCGGGCGGTGTCCTTGTGTGCGGTGGCGACGGCGTCCTCGAGATCGAGAACCACCTCGTCGGCCGAGGAGGCCAGCGCCTTGCCGGCCTTGCGGTCGTCGGAGCCGGGGGCGACGAGCACGGCTCGCCGGCGGCGGGGCTGCGCGAGAATCACGGATCAACCTCTGCTGTGGGACGGTCGGGGACGGGATAAATGTACGGCCATTGTCCGGTCCGGCGCTACCCGGCGCCGACTCATAAGTGACGACTAAGGCAACACATAGGCCGTTCAGGGGGTATGCCGCACCCAGAGGTATTGACATCGCGAGGACACGAGGCCGAAAATGGCCGTACAAATGACGGGTGGGATCGCAGGTCCCGTGTCGATTCGAGGATTTTTCCGTGAGCTACCTGAGCGACGAAGAGACCTTCCTGGTCAAGACGGTGCGCGAGTTCATCGACCGGGAGGTCAAGCCGTCGGTGCAGGAGGTCGAGCACGCGAACGAGTACCCCGAGAAGTGGATCGAGCAGATGAAGCAGATCGGGATCTACGGGCTCGCCGTGCCGGAGGAGTACGGCGGGATGCCGGTGTCGATGCCGTGCTACGCGCAGGTCACCGAGGAACTCGCCCGCGGCTGGATGTCCCTGGCCGGCGCGATGGGCGGGCACACCGTCGTCGCCAAGCTGCTGGCGCTGTTCGGCACCGAGGAGCAGAAGCGCACCTACCTGCCCCGCCTGGCGACCGGCGAGATCCGCGCGACGATGGCGCTGACCGAGCCCGGCGGCGGCTCGGACCTGCAGGCGATGACCACCACCGCCCGCCGCGACGGCGACGACCTGGTGATCACCGGCGCCAAGACCTGGATCACCAACGCCCGCCGCGCCGGGCTGATCGCGCTGCTGTGCAAGACCGACCCGGCCGCCACCCCGCGGCACAAGGGCATCTCCATCGTCCTGGTCGAGCACGGGCCCGGCCTGACCGTCTCGCGGGATCTGCCCAAGCTCGGCTACAAGGGCGTCGAGTCCTGCGAGCTGAGCTTCGACGGCTACCGCACCCCGGCCACGGCGATCCTCGGCGGCGAGGCCGGCAAGGGTTTCGGGCAGATGATGAAGGGGCTCGAGACCGGCCGCATCCAGGTCGCGTGCCGCGCCCTCGGTGTCGCCGCGGCCGCGCTCGAGGACTCCCTGGCCTACGCGCAGCAGCGCGAGAGCTTCGGCCAGCCCATCTGGAAGCACCAGTCGATCGGCAACTACCTGGCGGAGATGGCCACCAAGCTCACCGCGGCGCGGCAGCTGACCCGCTACGCGGCGGAGCGCTTCGACAGCGGCGAGCGGTGCGACATGGAGGCCGGCATGGCCAAGCTGTACTGCTCGGAGATCGCGATGGAGATCGCGCTGAACGCGGTGCGCATCCACGGCGGCTACGGCTACTCCACCGAGTACGACGTCGAACGCTACTTCCGCGACGCCCCGCTGATGATCGTCGGCGAGGGCACCAACGAGATCCAGAAGGGCGTCATCGCGTCCCAACTGGTGGCCCGCGGCGGCCTGTGACCGGCCGTCACTAGGATCCATGGTCGTCATGGGCGAACGCGACACGGAACCGGCGTACGCGCAGCTGTCGCGGCGGCTGCGCGAGGCCGTCGACGCCGGCGAGTACCGCGGCGGCGTGCGCCTGCCCACCGAGGCCGAACTCGCGCAGCGGTACGGGCTGAGCCGGCAGACGGTGCGGCGGGCGTTCCAGGACCTCGTCGCCGACGGCGTCGTCTACCGGGTGCCCGGACGCGGCACGTTCGCCAACGAGGACGGGCGGCGCTACCGGCGCCAGCTCGGTTCCATCGAGGACCTGCTCGACCTCGCCGCGGACACCACGATGGAGATCGTCGCGCCGCTGCGCCGCGGCGTGCACATCGAGGCCGCGAGCCGGCTGCGCCTGGACACCGATCTGGTGCACGCGGTGGTGCTGCGCCGCGTACACGACGGGATCCCGTTCGCGCTGACCACCGTGTACCTGCCCGACCGCGTGGCCGCGCACGTGCACGACGCCCCGGAGCTCGCCGCCGGCGCGGCGAGCCGCAACACCGTGATGGGATTGCTCGAGCCGTACCTCGAGCACCCCATCGTCGAGGCGGCCCAGACGATCACCGTCGCGCGCGCCACGGAAGAGATTGCGCGCGAACTGAACTGCAACACGGAGCACCCGTTGCTGCGGGTGGACCGGTTGTATTCGAACGATGCGGGCGAACCGACCGAGCTGTCCGTCAGTTATTTTCTGCCCGAGCACTACACGTATCGCGTCACCCTCCGCCGCGCCGGACACCGGCCGCAGCGGCCCTGACCAAGGAGAAACGAATCATGCGGACCTTCAACGGAATCGACGAGATCGAGGCGGCCGTCGGCGAGGACCTCGGCCACAGCGACTGGCTCGAGATCACCCAGGAGCGGGTGAATCGGTTCGCCGAGGCCACGGGCGACCATCAGTGGATTCACGTCGACCCCGAGCGGGCGAAGTCCGGGCCCTTCGGCCGGACCATCGCCCACGGCTACCTCACCCTCTCGCTGCTGCCCGTCCTCGGATCCCAGATCTTCGCCGCCGAGGGCCTGACGATGAAGATCAACTACGGCGCCAACAAGGTTCGGTTCCCGTCCCCGGTGCCGGTGGGGTCGAAGGTGCGGGCGACCGCGAAGTTCGCGTCCCTCGAACGCACCGCCAAGGGCGCGAACCTCACCGTCACCTACACCGTCGAGGCCGAGGGCGCCGAGAAGCCGGCGCTGGTCGCGGAAACCATCGTCGTGCTCGTGGCGTAGCGGTCCACCAGCCTGCGGACGGACGCGGGTACGGGCACGTCGCCCGCGACCCACGGCGCGGCGACCGGCCGGCCCGCGACCGTCCGCAACGGGACCACGCCCGCCCAGGAGCCGTCGCTCACGTCGGGCGCGGACGGGGGTGCGTCGCGGATCTTGACCGTCCACTGCCCCGGCCGGATGGGCAGCGCCAGGGTGGCCGTGGCAGCCAGTTCCTTTCTGGTGTGTGCCCGGGTTTCGGCGCTGCGCCCCGGTATCAGGCCGTCCGACAGGACGTCCAGGGCGGCGGCGGACTCCTCTGCGGACAGGACGGTGACTTCGCCCCGGACGACGGCGGACCGGAAGTTCGCGGACGAGTGGAACAGGTCCTCCGCCACGACGATGCCGTCGAGGATCGAGACACACAGGGCCACCGGCGCTCCGGACGTCGCCAGGCGCAGCGCGCCCGCCCCGGTGGAGCCGTGCAGCAGGATCCGGTCGCCGTCGCGAGCGTAGAGCATCGGTACGGCCCACGGCATGCCGTCGACGACGGTGGTGAACGTGCACGTGACCGCCGCGTCCAGTACCGCGTCGAGGTCGGCCCGCTGGGTCCGGGCTCGTTCGGGATAGCGCCTGATGTTGTCCATGCAGGCGAGCCTCGCCGATATGTGGACCTATGAACAGATCCACAAAACCGGCCGATTTCAGGACCAGTATTGTCGTGCCGTGCCCCGCGTCACGCCCGTCGTCCATCTGACCTTCGAGCTGCCCGACACGGGCGCCCCCCTGCGGCAGCGTCTCGCCGAAGCCGTCGTCAACCGGATCCGGTGCGGTCACATCCGGGTCGGCGATCTCCTGCCGTCGACCCGCACGCTGGCCGCGGAGCTCGGGGTGTCCCGCGGCTGCGTCGTCGAGGCGTACGACGAGCTGTGCGCATCGGGATTCGCCGTGGCCCGGGCGGGCTCGGGTACGCGCGTCGCGGCCGGTGCGGACGTGGCGGCCCGGGCGCACGCCGCGTCGCACCCGGTCGTGACTGCCGTGCGGCCGTCGGCGCCGGACCGGGCTCGTCGCGCGCCCGTGCTGGACCTGCGGCCGGGCATACCGGACCCGGCACTGGTCTCCGACGCGGACTGGCGCCGAGCCTGGCGTGCGGCCGCCTCGGCACCACCCACCCTCGGCGTCGCCGACCCGGAAGCGCATCCGGAGCTGCGCCGGTCGCTGGCCGATCACCTCCGGCGGACGCGGGGCCTCGCCTGCGGCCCGGACGAGATCGTCGTGCTGCCGGGCGTCGCCGCCGCGATCCGGGTGCTCGCGATCGCCGCGACGCTGCGGGGCCGCGACGTCGCGTTCGAGGACCCGGGGTACGGCCGTGCGCGACGGGCGCTCGTCGGCGAGGGCGCCCGGCCGCGGCCGGTCCCGGTGGGGGAGGACGGTCTGGATCCCGACCTGCTGCGGGACACCGACGCCGCGGTGTACTGCACACCCGCTCATCAGTATCCGATGGGGGCGCGCATGCCGGTGTCCCGTCGGGCACGGCTCGTCGCCCGTGCCGCCGAGGCCGGGACGATCGTCGTCGAGGACGACTACGACGGCGAGTTCCGGTACGACGTGTCCGCACTACCGGCGCTGCGCAGCATCGACGGCGGGCGCGAGTGCGTCGCCTACGTCGGGACCGCCTCGAAGATCCTGTCGCCGGATCTGCGGCTCGCATGGCTGATCCCACCGACCCCGTTGCGCTCGAGGATCGCGGCGGCCGTGGCCGAGAGCGGGGAGGTCGCGTGTTCCGTCGCGGCGTCCGCGCTGGCCCGGCTGATCGAGTCGGGGGCGCTGTCGCGGCATCTGGCGCGTGCGACCCGCACGTACCGCGCCCGGCGGGCCGCGTTCGTCGGTGCGCTTCACGATCTCGAGCGGTTCGGCGTGTCGGTGACCGGCATCGAAGCGGGTCTGCATGTGGTGCTGCGGTTTCCGGAGGGCGTCGACGACGTGGCGATCGCCGCCGCAGCACGACGGTTCGGAGTGGAGAGCGCGCCGCTCAGCAGGTACAGCGCGGCCGCCGGCGGTCCGAGCGGACTCGTGTGCGGATACGCGCGGCTGCCGGAATCCCGGGCGGCGGACGCGGCCGACGCGATCGGGGCCGCCCTACGTGGCGGTGTGTCCTTCGGGCTGTCCTAGCCGCCCAAAGGACACACCGGCGGCGGAGCCGCCTACGTGTTGCAGCCGCGGGCGGCGACGGACCACCGGTCGACGACCGTGTCCCCGGCGACGACGATCAGGTCGTCGGCGAGATTGACCGTGGTGCACACGTGATTGGGGATCACCCGGACCCGGGTGCCGAGCGCGGGCCGATCGGCGGCGTCCGGCCACTGCACGGTGGCGTGGTGCTCGGACAGCGCGACGATCCGTGCGTCCGGTGCGCCGAGGATGCGGCCGTAGCCCGTCGCCCAGGCGGCGCGGTCGGCGCCGAGGACCTTGCTGCCGGCGTCGAGCACCACCGTGTCGTCACGCGCCGACACCACGGTCGACAGCGCCGTCAGCGCGATCGCGTCCGCACCGGCCGTGCCCAGCTCGAGTTGCTGCGCGTCCCCGAAGACGTACACGCCCGGCCGCAACTCGGTGGCAGCCGGGACGTCGAGGTGCGCGGTGGGGGTCGAGCCGCCGCTGACCACGCTCGCGTCGTGGCCGGTGGCCTCCACCGCCGCCACCGCCCGGCCCAGTGCCGTCGCCTCGTCCGCCGCCGCGACGGCCGGTTGCCGGGGCCCGTAGGAGTGCCCGGGGAAGGTGAACACGCCGCGCACCTCGAGCCCGACCGAGGCGGCCGCGACGGCGACCGACCCGGCCCGCTCCGGGGCGACCCCGGTGCGGTGATGACCGCTGTCGACCTCGACGAGCACGTGCAGGCCCGGCCGGGCGTGCTCGGCGAGTGCCCGCGCGCCCTCGGCCGAGTCCACCCCGACGGTCAGGCGGACCTCCGCGGCGAGCGCACGCAGCCGGGCCCCGCGCGCGGCGTCCGTCCACAGGGGATACGCGATGAACAGGTCCCGGAAACCGGCGTCGGCGAAGACCTCGGCTTCGGAGACCGTCGCGACGGTCAGCCCGACGGCGCCGGCGGCGATCTGGCGACGGGCGATCTCGACGCACTTGTGCGTCTTGGCATGCGGGCGCAGGGCCACGCCGCGACCGCGCGCCGCGTCGGCCATCCGCGCGATGTTGCGGTCGAGGACGTCACGGTCGACGAGCAGAGCAGGGGTGGCGGGAAGGGCCGGGAACGCGGGCATGGCCGCACTCTATTCGTGGCCCCCACCGGCGGGGCGCCTGCCCGGGAGTTATCCGAAAATAGAGAGCGGTCGTCCTCTTTCTCGCTATGCTCGGCACATCGACGTGAGGGAGGTCACATGGACACGACACCGGCACCCGCCGAGTTCGACCTGGTTGTCCGCGGAGGGCTGTGGTTCGACGGCACCGGTGCACCCGGCGTCGTCCGCGACCTGGGAATCCGGGACGGCGTGGTGGCGGCGGCGAGCGCCGAACCGTTGCCGATCGGGCCGGACACCGAGGTGATCGAAGCGGAAGGCCGGTGGGTGATGCCCGGCTTCGTGGACCCTCACACCCACTACGACGCCGAGGTGCTCGTCTCTCCCGGCCTGCCGGAATCGGTGCGGCACGGCGTCACCACCGTCCTCATGGGCAACTGCTCGCTCTCGACCGTGTTCGTGCCGCCGCTCGACGCCGCGGACCTGTTCAGCCGGGTCGAGGCGCTGCCCCGCGAGCATGTCCTCGTCGCGCTCGAGCAGGGCCGGACCTGGTCGTCGCCCCGGGAGTACGTCGATGCGCTCGACGCCCTGCCGCTCGGTCCGAACGTCGCGGCGTTCATCGGGCATTCCGACGTCCGGGCCGCAGTCCTGGGGCTCGGCCGCTCCACCGATCCCGCCAGCGCTCCGAGCCGTGCCGAACTCGCCGCGATCGAGGCCGGGATCGAGGACGCCCTCGACGCCGGATTCCTCGGCGTGTCCACCATGACGAATCCCTGGGACAAGCTCGACGGCGATCGTTACCGCTCCCGCACCCTGCCCTCGACCCACGCCTCGTGGTCCGAATTCCGCCGGGTACACCGCATCCTGCGCCGCCGCGGCCGTGTCCTGCAGGCCGTGCCGAACCTCAACACCAAGTACGACGTGGCCTTCTTCGCCCTAGCCACCACCGGCCTGGGACGCAAGCCGATGAAGGCCGCCGTGCTCGCCGCCGCCGACACCAAGGCCGAACGCTGGGTGCACCGCATTTTCGCTCCGATCGCCTTCGCCGCCAACAGGATCGGCCGCGGTGCCTTCCGCTGGCAGCACCTGCCCACCACGTTCGAGGTGTACTCCGACGGGATCGACCTCGTGGTGTTCGAGGAGTTCGGCTCGGGGCGGGCCGCCCTGCACCTGAAGGAGGAGGTCGCCCGCAACGAGCTGCTGCGCGACGAGGCGTACCGCCGCTGGTTCCGGCAGGACTTCGACAAGAAGTTCTCGCCGCGCGTGTGGCACCGCGACTTCGACGACACCACCATCGTGGAGTGCCCCGACGCGTCGCTCGTCGGCCGCTCCATCGGCGACGTGGCGCGCGAACGCGGTGTGCACCCGGTGGACACCTTCCTGGACCTCGTCGTCGAACACGGACGGAAGTTCCGCTGGCACACGGTGATCGCGAACGATCGGCCCGAGGTGGCCAACCGGCTCCTGCGGCAGCCCGGCGTGACCGTCGGCTTCTCCGACGCCGGCGCGCACCTGCGCAACATGGCGTTCTACAACTACGGCATCTGCATGCTGCGCCGCATCCACGAGTACGCCGAGCGCGGAAAGCCGGTCATGCCCCTGGAATCGGCGGTCCACAAGCTCACCGGTGAGCTCGGCGACTTCTACGGCATCGACGCCGGGCACCTGCGCATCGGCGACCGCGCCGACCTCGTGGTGGTCGACCCGGCCGGTCTGAACGAGGACACCGACGCCTACCACGAGGCGCCCATGCCCGAGTTCGGTGGACTGAGCCGCATGGTCAACCGCAACGACGCCGCCGTCACCGCGACCGCGGTGGCCGGGCGCGTGGTGTTCCGTGCGGGCGAGTTCGTGCCCGGCTACGGCGCCACCGTCGGCACCGGGCGCTTCCTGCGCGCGGGCGTCGACGCGCGTGGACCCGTGCCGACGCGGAGCGGCACCCGATGACGGAAGCGCCGGAGCGAGAACGACACCCGGCCGCGGGGCGGCGCACCCAGCAGCAGCGCCGCACGGCCACGATCGAGCGGATCCTCGACGCGACCGTCGAGGCCCTCGGCGAACTCGGCTACACCGCCACCACCATCGGGGAGGTGTGCCGCCGCTCCGGGGTGTCCTCCGGTGGGGTGTTCCGGCACTTTCCGGCCCGGCTCGATCTGATGGTCGCCGCCGCCGACGCCGTCCGCGAGCGGCAGTTCGCGAACTTCCGGCGCGGGCTCGAACAACTCGGCGGGCCCGGCGACAGCCCCGAGTCGGTCCGCGAGTGCCTGCGGCTGCTGCGGGACGCGTGCCGCGCCCCGATCAACGCCGCCTGGTACGAACTGCTCGGCGCGGCGCGCACCGATGCCGCGCTGCGCGAGCGCCTCGCTCCGATGGCGCAGCGATACCACGCCCAGATCGCCGAGTTCGGCCGCACCCTGCCGATCGCCTCCCGGTTCGAACCGGCGGAATTCGACACGCTGCTGTTCACGATCGTGCACCTGCTGGACGGGGAGGCCGTCGCCGCGGTGGTCCACCCGCAACCCGAGCAGGAGGAGCCGCGTCTCGCTCTGGTGGCCCAGCTGGTGACCGGAAGGCGGGAGCGAAGTAGGTTCGGGTAATGAGCATCGACAACGAATCGGCGCCGAAGTGGTTCGTCGAGGCACTTGCCGCGCCGGTGGAGACCGGCAACGTCGAGGTCGACGGCGTCTCGATCACCTACCGCGCGTGGGGTGAGGAGGGCCGTCCCGGCATCGTGCTGGTGCACGGTGGAATGGCGCACTCGCGCTGGTGGGATCACGTCGCACCCCAGCTCGCCGAGGGCCGGCGCGTCGTCGCGCTGGACATGAGCGGGCACGGGGACAGCAGCCACCGCGAGCACTACTCCCTCGAACTGTGGGCCGAGGAGATCCTCGCGGTGGCGCAGGCCGGCGGGATCGCCGGGCCCCCGGTGCTGGTCGGCCACAGCATGGGCGGGATCGTGTCCTTCGCGGCCTCCCATCTGTACGGCGACCGGCTGGACGGGGTGGTGATCCTCGACTCGCCGATCCGGGACCTGACGCCCGAGGAGATCGAGATGCGGGCGCAGGCCGCGCGGGAGCGCAGTGGCACGAAGGTGTATCCGACGGCGGAGGAGGCGATGGCGCGGTTCCGGCTGGTCCCGCCCCAGGAGACCGCCGAGCCGTACGTGCTCGAGCACATCGCGCGGCAGTCCATGCGGCAGGTACCCGGCGGGTGGAGCTGGAAGTTCGACGCCCTGCGGATGACCAAGGACCGGCGCACCAGCCTCGAGAGCTTCGAGGCGAAGTGCCGCATCGCCTACTTCCGCTCGGAGAACGGCATCGTCGGTCCCGACCTGCTGGACCGGATGCGGCCCCAGTTCGGTCCGGACGCGCTGGTCACGGATCTGCCGGTCGCGGGGCATCACCCGGTCATCGACCAGCCGCTGGCGGTGGTCACCGCCGTGCGCACGGTCCTGGCGGCCTGGTCGTTGTCGTGAATCCGATCCTGCCGGTGGCGGTGAAACTGGGAAGCCAGCCGTGGCTGCCGCGGTTCGGCAAGCAGATCGTCACCGTCGACCACACCATCCAGCGGGTCACCTTCGGCCGCTTCACCCTGCTCACCCTGGCCGGCCTGCCGGAGCTCGTCCTCACGGTCCGCGGCCGCAAGAGCGGGGTCGAGCGGAGCACGCCGCTGCTGGGCGTCCCGCACGACGACGCCTGGCTCGTCGCCGGCTCGAACTGGGGGATGCCGGAACTGCCCGGCTGGGCCCGCAATCTCGACGCCGCCGACGAGGCCCGGGTCACCTACCGCGGCCGCGAGACCGTGGTGGTGCCGCGACGCTCGGAGGGCGGCGAACGGGCGATCCACTGGGAGGTGCTGGTGGAGGTGTGGCCCAACTACGAGGTGTACGCCCGGCGCACCGAGCGGGAGATCCCGATCTACGTGCTCGCGCCGTACGAGGACTGACAGGGCTCACCGAATCGGTCGGTGTCGGATCGGTATCCGCCGTCCGACGAGCCCCGCGTGCGATATCTGCCCGCGTTGCTGGTCTCGAGCCGTGCGGGAGGCTTCGAAGTTCCACGTGCGGGCGCCCGGACCGGCCGACGCCGATGCGATCGCTCGGGTGCTCATCGTCACCTGGCGTGCCACGTATGGGCACCTTCTCCCGAGCTCCTTCTTCGACGACGACGCGCTCGAACAGCGGAAGGCTATGTGGCGCTCCATGCTGAACGGGCCGCGGCGACCGCCGCGACTACGCGTTGCAGAAGCTCACGGGAAGATTGTCGGGTTCGCCTCTGCCGGCAATCCGATAGACGACGAGGACCCCGTCCGGGATCTTCAGCTCTACACCCTCTATCTCCTGCCCGAACACCACGGGAGCGGTGCGGGGCAAGCACTTCTCGATGCGGTTCTGGACGGGGATCGTGCGCAGCTCTGGGTCGCCGAGGACAACTCCCGCGCCCACAGCTTCTATCGCCGCAACGGCTTCCAGCCCGATGGGGCGGAGAAGAACTACCCGGGCACGGCTCTGGTCGAAGTCAGACTCGTCCGATAACCGGCCCCTGCGCAGGGCACATCTCTTCCCGGACCCGGCGGGGGATGCTTCCCCGGGTTGGTCGCCGCGCCCACTCGGAGCACCCGGCAGCAAGGTCAGCGCGACTCCGGTTCGTCGGCGTAGTAGTTGCTCTCCAAGACCACGGGCGCGACCGTTGTCGGCTCGGTATCGCCCGCGCGCCGTCGTGCGGAGAACATCGCTCCGCGGGCCGGCACGCGTGGGGCAACCCGCGCGAGACCGGTGGGCTCGGCCACGTCGTCGTAGATCGCCTCGACGCCGCCGCGCATGAAGTAGGTCTCGTGCCAGAATCCGGTGCCGCCGGAGTCGCGCAGGAACGTGCGCCACCAGAGCCGATGCGGGTCGGAGCGGGTCCAGCGCTCCAGACTGTCCAGGTCGCGCCAGTATTGCCGCATCCCGGCGTGGGGCGGAAGCAGGGACCAGATGAAGTCCTCGTGCAGCAGCAGCCCGTCGGGCTTGTCCTTCCACGATCGGTTGATCTGCGGTCCGAGCCCCAGCAATCGCAGCAAGCCGCGAGGACGATTCACGCGCATCCCGAGGTAGACGACGACCAGGTCCGGGTAGGCGGACAGGTCGACGGTCGAACGGTCGACACGCATGACACGGTCTTTCGTCGGCAGGTGTCGGTCCGCCTTCGTTTCGAGCAGGTCCTTGAGGTTCTCCAGGTTCGCGGCAAAGTCCCGTCGGAGGCTGGCAGCAACCAGCGGGTCACCGAGCTTGAAGAGGCCTTTCTGCTCCATCCGCATGCGGCACGTCACCCGGGTCCCGTCGGCCGTCGTGTCGGTCAGATACGCCACCTCGAAACTGCTCGGTCCCGAAGCACCCGTGAAGATGACCTTCGTGTTCGGCTCATAGTGGACGTACTCATTGGTCAGCTCGAGCGTGCGTCCCATGAATCTACGGACAACGACATGCTTGGTACCTACTCCCGGCGGTCCGTCGGTGATCCGGCGTACTTCCAGCAATCCGTCTTGCCATCGGGGAGCGTTGGTCTGGTCCGCGACAAAGGTGAATACTTCGCCGATCGGGCACGCGATGACAATGCTGTCCTCGACTTCGATCATGGCGGCCTCCTGTCCGACCTCGCACCGCCGCGCCCCCACCGGGTGGGAGTGAGGGTGACCGGTCTTCGGTCCCTGAATTCACCTCGTCGGACACGGCATTCACGTCTTCGGACACGGCATTCATGTCTTCGGACACGGTTTCGGGGCGTAGACCGCTCCCCATTGCGCGAGCGCATATTCGATTTTCGAATGACGGCCGGCCGCTGCGGCGACGTCGCAACCGGGCGAGGTCGTCCTTCTCGACAGGTGATCAGCTCACGCCATCTCGGGGACGTGCAGGTGCGCGATGGCGAGCTCGAACTCGCAGGTATCGAGCACCTCGGCGCCCGCCTGGCGAGCCACTTCGGCCCGGATGCTGTCGACGCGTCCTCTGCTGCGTTCCATCGCCTCGGCGCTGTCGAAGGTCAGCGACGACACCCCGCGACCCGCGGCGCGGTCGAGCATCAGGCTGGCGCTGCAGAATCCGTCGAGTTCCTCCATCTGGGGCAGTGCGGCCATCTTCCACAGGTCCACGCCGCGGTCCATGTGGGCCGGCTCGGTCTTGATCCACGTGACGCGGCAGCAGGCCCCGCGCTCGGCATGGTGGTCGCGATGCATGACGGCGATCTCCCACCGCGAGACCTCCGTGGTGCCGTGGAAGATCTCGGCGGCGGCGTCGCGCAGCGTGCGCACCGGTCCCTCGCTGGCGCGGAGCGATTCCTCGTCCCGCCACGAACTGGTCGCGATGCACCGGCCCGAGCCTCGATCGATCAGCAGGGACATTCCGAGGCAGCCCTCGATGTCTGCCAGCGTGGGCATCACGGTGTCGCGTACGTGCTTGATCCCGGCGTCGATGTACGACGGATGCGCGTGAATTGTGGTGGAGCGTGCGAACATGATCGGCACCCTTCTCCTCAGGGCGGCGCCGACGCGGCGTCGCCGGTCATTCCCCCGTGTTTCACCCTGCTCCCTCAATCCGCCGGAGGCAATGGGCGGTGGCCGATTCTCGGCGGCCAGGATCCGCCGCAGTCATCTGGCGGTGTCGCCCCATCGGTGTTGCGGCGGTCGGCCCCGATCGTCGTCTGCCCCTCGAAGCTGCCCGCGAACGCCAGCTGACGGAGCGTCTGGTGGCCGGCCACGGCCGGCATCGCGCCACCCGTTATTAACGCTATACGTTATTAACGCACCGCGTTATGCTTGGGTGGTGATCGAATCGTTCGCCGACAAGGAGACCGAGCGGGTCTTCGACCGGATGTTCTCGAAGAAACTTCCGCAGGACATTCAACGGATCGCTCGCCGCCGGCTCCTGGTGATCGATGCGGCCACCGACGTCAACGATCTGCGGGTGCCGCCCGGTAACCGTCTCGAAAAGCTCCCCGGTGATCGAGTGGGGCAGTACAGCGTGCGGATCAACGATCAGTACCGCATCTGCTTCATCTGGCGCGGCACGGCTGCGTACGACGTCGAGATCACCGACTACCACTGATCGACCGCACCCATCACACAGGAAGAACCAACAAAGGATTCAGCGATGACCACAGACCTGCACCCTCCCCTCCACCCCGGTGAGATCCTCAACGAGGATTTCCTCGTCCCGCTCGGCGTCACGCAGAACCGTCTCGCCACCCTCATCGGTGTTCCACCGCGACGGATCAACGAGATCGTGCACGGTAAGCGATCGATCACCGCGGACACCGCGCTGCGACTGGCGAAGGCATTCGGCAACAGCGCACAGTTCTGGCTCAACCTCCAGGACCGCTACGAACTCGACATCGCCACCGACAAACTCGGCGACACCCTCGCCAACATCACTCCCTTGTCGGCATGAGAAACCTCCCGCGGATCGCGCCGCGGGGTGGCCGCGGCCGCGACGCCTGTCTCGCAGTAGCGCCGCCACCTCCGGGGCGGATGGTCAGCCGGCGGGCAGGTCGCGCACGTACCGGCCGGGGGCGGTGTCGAGCGCGGGATGCCGCGCGCTGCCGGGTGCGGCCGGCGCGGCCATCTCCTCCCCGCTGCGGGCGAGCACCCAGTCGGCCCAGGCCTGCCACCAGCTGCCCTGCTGCCGCTCGGCGTCCTTCAGCCAGGCATCGGGGTCCGGGCCGGGTGTGCCCCCGGTCCAGTAGTGTGCCTTCGGGTTGCCGGGCGGGTTGACCAGGCTGGCGATGTGCCCGGAGAAGCTGAGCGCGAATTCGGTTTCTCCACCGAGCAATTGGGTGGTGCGGTAGCAGTTGCGCCACGCGGTCAGGTGGTCGGCGATCGCGCCCGAGACGAAGGTGGGCACGGTGATCGCCTTCAGGTCGACGGGCGTGCCCAGCACGGTGAGCCGGCCGGGCTCGACGAGCACGTTGTCCCGGAAGATGTCCAGGAACTGACCGTGCAGGGTGCCGGGCAGGTTGGTGCCGTCGGCGTTCCAGGCGAGGATGTCGAAGGCCGGCGGGGTGCGTCCCATCAGGTAGTTGTTGACGACGTAGTTGAACACCAGGTCGTTCGGGCGCATCCAGGTGAACGCCGAGCCCATGTCCCGGGCGCTGATGATGCCCTTGCGGCGGGACCGGCCCTTGGCGAACCGGATCAGGGTGGGCCGGGCGAACGCGCCGAGCAGTGCCGGATCACCGAAGTCCAGCATCGTCACCGCATAGGCCATGCTGTGCACCCGGGCATCGCCGCGGGCGGCCAGGTGGTTGAGCACCGTGGTGGCGAGGATCCCGCCGGCGCAGAACCCGATCAGGTTCACCTCGTCGCTGCCGGTGATCTCCCGCACCTCGTCGATCGCCCGGAGCACCCGGCCGGCGTAGGTGTCGAAGTCCCAGTCGCCCTGCTCGGCGGTGGGATTGCGCCACGACAGCAGGAAGGTCTGCAGGCCCCGGCCCACGCTGTATTCGACGAAACTGCGTCCCGGCCGCAGGTCCAGGAAGTAGTACCGGCCGATCGGCGGGGGCACCACGAGCACCGGCCGGCGGCGGACCGTCTCCGTGGTCGGGGTGTACTGCAGCACCTCGGCGACCTCGTCGCGGGAGATCACCGCACCCGGGGTCACCGCCAGGTCCTTCCCGACGGTGAAGGCGCCGCGCTGGACCATCGACGGCATGCCCCGGTTCTCGATCAGATCCGAGACGAAGTGCCTGGTGCCGCGCGCGAGGCTGAGTCCGGCGGTGTCGAACGCCTCCTTCAGCGCGGCGGGGTTGGTCCACAGGTAGTTCGTCGGGGCCAGGGCCGCGGTGAGGATGTCGGCGGCGAACCTGGCCTCGGCCGTGCGTCGCGGGCCGATCGCGCGACCGACCTCGTCGACGACTCCGTCGACGGCCTCGGCGGCCGCCAGGTAGGTCTGCTCGAGTCGGCGGTAGGCGGGGTTCGCACTCCACGCCGGGTCGGCGAACCGACGATCCCCCTTCGCCGGAGCCACCGTCGACCGGCCGAGGGCGATCTTCGCCACTTCCCTGCCGAACGACACGCCGTGCCGGGCCACCGCCCGGCCGTGACCGAACACGTCGGCCAGGGCGCCGACGGCCGCCCCGAGCCGCGGCGGCGCGACGTCCTCGCCACCCCCGATCGACTCCTCGACGCTCTCACCGATCACGGTTCGTGCCTGGACCATCACGCGCCTCCCTCCGCCTCCTGGATTGTCTCACCGAATTGCTGCTGGGACGTCCAACAGTATCGAATTAAATTTGGAGGCAAGACATTCAGATGGTATGTAGCCATTTCGGTATGACCCGGCCGGGTGGGAGCCGGCGTCGGCGAACCATGACGAGCGTCCAGTTCCGCGGCCGCGTCCACGCCCGCGAGCCGGAGGGCGCTCGTCATATCGGACGGTGCGGTCGCCCACCAGCAGCAGGGAGGCCCACCAGCAGCAGGGAGGTGGTCGACCGGGAGGGCCCATCCGATGCCGTCTCGGGGCCGGTGCGATTATCGTCGGCCCTCGATGGAAGCCGGCTGGGACGTACACCTCGAGACCGGGCACACGTGGCCGGCCGTGGTCATCGAGGAGATGTTCGACGACGACGCGGACGGCGACGCCGACCGCTGGTCGTCCGTCGAGTGCGTCGGATCGCGTCCCGGTTACCGCGACATGGAGGTGTTCCTCGACTCGGTGGACGATCCCGCCCTGGCCGAGCAGTTGCGCATCGCGATCTCGGGCGAGGCGCTTTCCGTCGCTTCAAGGACGCGCTCTCGCAGTCGCCCGCCGAGTTTCACCGGTATCGCCTGTACTCGGACGAACGCACGCTCGGTCGTGCACGCGCACGGCTCGCAGACCAGGGGTATCGAGTACGTCCCCGCCATGCGGGATAGCCTCCTCGTCCAGCAGTCCCCGCTGAATGCTGGCTGACTCCGCCCACCGGGAGAACGCCCCGCACGAACATCTGAGAACGGGAACTGGCTACCGCGGTCCCGCCGCCGTCCCTGGCGGCCGGTGCAACAGCGTTTTCGGCCCAGCCGTGGTTTTCGGTGAAGAGGCGCTCCGCGAGGCGCCCGGGTCGGATCACGAGCAGATCTTCCTCGAAAATACGGGTGACGCCCTACCGTCAGGGGCACACTCGAGACGGGTCTTCGTCTTCCCGGGTCCGGACCGGGGAAGACGGCTGAGTGCAGACCGTCGTCGTCCGTGAGGAGCAGCACCCTGTTCGGGTACGACCACACCGTCAGCGGCACCACGTGCTTGTGAGCCCGCGTGCGGGGCCGGGGCGCTGGCACCCTCCCGGGGCCGGCGCGATCGCTCGGGTTTCGCCGTCTCACGACCCGGACCACCCGGTTTCGGCGCAGAAGACGGCGCAGAAGACTCCGCGCCAGGGAGCGGCGCAACGCCGTCCGGCCTGGCGTCGGAGATCCGGTGGCCGCATCGAGAAACGGCCGTCGAGAAACGGCCGTCGAGCAATGACCACGGCATGCCCGGCCTGACCGCAGAAGGGGAACCGGTTCATGTACCGACCGACGTTGCGTCGCCGCCGCCCGCGGTGCCGTGCCGGAACGGCGCCTTCTCCACGGCCGGGGCCGTTGACCGCGAACGATCTTGTCCTGCGCGGCGCCACTGCCGCCGATCTCGACGCCACAGCGCAACTGCACATCGAGCAGTTGCCTGTCGGGTTCTTCCCCGCTCTGGGGCCGCGTTTCATGCGTCGCTGGCACAGGACGTTCCTCGACTCACCGCATGCCGTGGCATTCGTCGCGGTGTGTCGGGGCGACTGCGGCGGTGACGTGTGCGCCTTCCTGGTCGGATCGACCGACGAATCGGCATACATGCGGGCGGTGCTGGCCGACCGCCGCTGCCTGCTGACCCTGGCATCGACCGCCGCCTTGTCGCTGCTGCGTCACCCACCACTGGCGGTACGGTTCCTGCGCACCCGGGCGGGGCCGTGGACCCGACGCCTCCTACGCACGATCACCTCGCGGCCTGCTGTGCACCCGGCCCGGATCGAGCCCGTGCCGGTAGCGCTGCTGGCCGCGGTCGCCGTCCGGCCGCCGCTACGGGGTAGCGGCGTCGGTGCATGCCTGGTCGAGCTGTTTCTCACTCATGCGCACGAGCGGGGCGCTGCAACAGCCGAGCTGCTCACCAGTGCCGGCCCGGACGGCGCCGGCGCATTCTACGAACACCTGGGATGGAGCCCGGTGCGAGAACACCTCACCCGCGACGGCGTCACCGTATGCAGCTATCGCCACCCCGTCGTCCCTCCGGCTCGCCCCGGCACTTTCTGCGACCGGTGCGGGACAGATCCCTGATGAATCTGACCCGGCGTCAACTGTTGATGTTGCTGACCGCGGGTTCGGCCGCCGCAATGGCATCGTGCGCCGTCGAGTCGGCCCCGTCCGAACCTGCGCACCCGGCAACCACGCCGACACCGCAGCAACCGCACCCTGGTCCCGGAGCCGGCGCACTTCGTTCTCCGTTATCCGCCGAGGCGAGCCGCTGGCGGCCGGCCCCAGGCGAGGTGTCCCCGGAGATCAAGCGCACCGCGGCGGCGTTTCTGGAAACCGCCGGCAACTGGGGCGACGATGGGACGGCCGTCGACAGCCTCGTCCGGGCCGGCGCGTCACCGGCGGCGGCGGCGACCGCGTCCGTCCTCCAGCCGTCCACCGCCCGCGCCGGGGAACTGACCGTGGTCTATCCGCAGTACGGCGGGCTGGCCCGCGACACCGCGGCGGTGATCGCCTTGGTCGGGCAGAACCTGCGTACCGTCTCGGGGCCGTGGATCCGAGAACTCGTCGTGGACGTGCGGCTGACCAGAGAACCCGGCGGCAGCTGGACCGTCGAGCGACTCGTCCCACCGACCTCGCTGGGTCCGCCGCTGCCGTTGACCGACACGGCCACAGCAGTGCTCGCCAACCCGAAGATCGTCCTGCCGGACCCAGCCCGGATCGATGTCCGCACCGGCAGGATCGACACCCGGCTGCTGGCGATACTTCACGAACTGTCCCGAGAGTTCACCCTGACGGTCCAGGTGATGCATACCGGCCACATCCAGACGGTGTTTCCGACCGCGCGGGTGTCCAACCACGCCGTCGGACGAGCCGTGGACATCCGCGAGATCGACGGTCGGCCGGTGGTCGCCCCGGCCGGTGACGATCGACCGCTTCGGCTGATGCGGCGAGCCGCCGAGTTGGGGGCGACCGAGGTCGGCGGACCTGTCGACCTCAACGGACTACGCAAGGGCTTTTTCTCCGACCACGTCCACCACGATCACATCCATCTCGGTGTCACCCCCGGCGACCTGCCGGCGCACCTCCGGTAGGGTCCTCGTCACTGCAGGAGCTGCACAGGCCACCGCCTCGGGCACCCACAACCGCGTCTACACCCGCGTCCGCAGGTCGGCGCGCATCGCGGAGTGGAGCCGCTCGTAGGCGGCCTTCTCGGCCTCGCGCTCCCGGACGCGCCGGGGGTTCTCGAGGTCTCCCGGCAGACCGTTGCGCTCGAGCCGGCGCCGGCGGTTCTGCGCCATGTAGGCGGCGGAGAAGAACAGTGCGAGCGCGACGCCGAGTCCCATCGTCGACAGGCGCAGCCACACCGGGCCGGGCAGCAGCAGGAACGCGGCGTACAGCGGGAGGAACGGAATCTGACTGCGGACCATGTGGCGGGCGACGGCGTGGTCGCCGATCAGGTCGTTGCGCACCCACTCGCGCATCGAGGCGGGCAGGGGGCGGCCGACGGCGTAGGCGAGCCACTGGAACGGGCCGGGACGGGTGCGCATCTCTACACGCCTTTCGTGCGGGAATCGATGCCCGTGAGTCTACGCAAATAGATAGTGTGCTAACTAATCGCAGGCTAAATATGTCGGGAATCACGGCCGGTCCGGTCGATCCGTATACGTGGACAAGAACGTGTTCTATATTTCGAGTCATGTACGAGTGGTCCGATACCGATCTCATGTTCCGTGACGCGTTGCGGGGATTCATCGACAAGGAGATCCGTCCCCACGTGGATCGGCTCGAGAGCGGTGAGCTACCGCCCTACGACATCATCCGCAAACTGTTCGCCGCCTTCGGCATCGACGAGTTGGCCCGCGACGGCCTGAACAAGGCCCTCGCCCGGGAGGAGGCCGGCGAGACGTCGTCCGCCAAGCCGGGCGGCGGCATGGGCTCCGGCGGTATGGCGGCCCTGCTCAACAGCGAGATCGCCGGCGTCAGCCTCGGGCTCGTCGCTTCGATGGGCGTCAGCCTCGGCCTCACCGCGGGCACCATCCGCAGCCGCGGCACGCTCGCCCAGAAGAAGCGGTGGCTGCCCGAGCTGGTGACCTTCGAGAAGGTCGGCGCCTGGGCCATCACCGAACCCGACTCCGGGTCGGACGCGTTCGGCGGAATGAAGTCCACCGTCCGGCGCGACGGCGACGACTACATCCTCAACGGGCAGAAGACCTTCATCACCAACGGTCCCTATGCCGATGTCGTCATCGTGTACGCCAAGCTCGACGAGGGCGACCCGAGCGTCGACCGCCGGGACCGCAAGGTGCTCGCATTCGTGCTCGAGAAGGGCATGGAGGGACTGACCCAGAGCCCGCCGTTCAAGAAGATGGGCATGAACTCCTCGCCCACCGGCGAGCTGTTCTTCGACAACGTCCGCATCACCCGCGACCGGCTGCTCGGCGAGGCCGAGGAGGGTGGCCGCAGCGACGGCAAGGAGAGCGCGCGCGAATCCTTCGCCGCCGAGCGGATCGGCATCGCCTACCTGGCCCTCGGCATCATCGAGGAATGCCTGCGCCTGTGCAAGGACTACGCCCGCACCCGCAAGCTGTGGGGAGCGGAGATCTCCCGGTTCCAGCTGATCCAGCTCAAGCTCGCCGAGATGGAGATCGCCCGCATCAACGTCCGCAACATGGTGTTCAGCGCCATCGAACGCACGGAGGCCGGCAAGCCGGTCGGCCTGGCCGAGGCGTCGGCGATGAAGCTGTACTCCTCGCGCGCGGCCACCGACGTGGCGATGGAGGCGGTGCAGCTCTTCGGCGGCAACGGCTACATGGCCGAGTACCGCGTCGAGCAGCTCGCACGGGACGCGAAGTCGCTGATGATCTACGCCGGTAGCAACGAGATCCAGGTGACGCACATCGCGAAGGGCCTGCTCGCGGAGTGAGCCGGATTCCGGGTCGCGCGCCGCGGCCCGGAATCCCGGTACCCGGGACCGGTATCTGCACCTACGCTGCAGAATCCACTATCGTGTCGCCATGCCCGAGATCACGCCAGTCTCGACCACCGTGGATTCCGAACTGGCCGAAGGGGTGATGCCCTGCCCGGATCTGGATCTCGCCGACGTGGACGACGCCCGTCGCGCCGTCGACGCGCTCTTCGCCGCCGCCGGTCCCGCCGACCCCACGGGCGTCACCGTCGAGGAGTGGCTCGTTCCCGGTGCCCCCGGCGGCCCCGAGGTTCCCGTGCGGGTCCACACCCCGGACGCGTGCCCCGACGGCAACCGCGCCGGCCGTCCCGTTGTGCTCGAGATCCACGGCGGGGGATTCGTCCTCGGCAGCGCCGCCCACAGTGAGGCCTTCGCCGCCGATGTCGCCCGCGCGACCGGCTCCGTCGTCATCTCGGTCGACTACCGTCTCGCACCCGAGCACCCCTGTCCCGCCGCCGTCGACGACTGCTGCGCCGTCCTGGAATGGATCGTTTCCGGTGCGGCGTGTCTCGACATCGACCCGGACCGTGTCGTCGTCCTCGGCGACGCCGCGGGCGCCGGTCTCGCCGCGATCGTCGCGCTGCGGGCCCGGGACGAAGGCGGCCCGAGCATCGCGCTGCAGGCGCTGCTCGAACCCCAGCTGGACGACCGCCTCGAGAGCGCGTCCATGCGCGGCGACGTCGCCACCCCGGGACGGGCCGCCCGTCAGGCCGCCCTGAGCTGGCACCACTATCTCGGCGGGCAGGAGCCCACCGGGCTGTCCGTGCCGGCCCGCCGGTCGGACCTGACCGGGCTGCCGCCCACCTACCTCACCGTCGACGAACTCGACCCGCTCCGCGACGAGGGGCTCGCCTACGCCCGGCGACTCCTGCAGGCCGGGGTGCCCGTCGAAATGCACTGTCACCCAGGCGAATTCTCCGGTTTTCCGCGCGTGCGACCGGCCGGTGCCACCCGTTCGCTGTGCGACGCGATCGTCCGCGCCACCGCGCGCACCCCCGTCCTCGACCCCGACTGAACCGTCTCCCCGGCGCCGCCGCCCCCTCGGTGACACAGGCCCTGGCACAATTGAGCCCGCCGCACCGGTTGGGAGGAGCCGGTCGGCGACACGGGAGGAGGGACACGTGACCGTCACCGACGGACGCGTCGCGCGGGCCGAACGGACCCGCCACGCAGTGATAGAGGCGCACATCGCCCTGATCGAGGCCGGTGAGCTGAAACCGACCGGTGCGCAGATCGCCGCACGGGCCGGGGTCTCGCTCCGGGCGCTGTGGGCGAACTTCAACGATCTGGAAACGCTGTTCGAGGAGACGGGGACGGAGCTGCTGCGGCGGCAGGACACCGCGTTCGCCCCGGTCCCCGTCGACCTGCCGCTCGACGAGCGGATCGACGCGTTCTGCCGGCAGCGCGCCGAACTGCTCGAGCGGATGGCGCCGTTCGCGCGCGCGTCGGCGGTCCGGGCCCCGCAGTCCAAGAGGATCCAGCGAAACAGGTTGCGGCACATCGCACGTGTGGTCAACGAGGTCGACGAGCTGTTCGCGGCGGAACTCGCCGCGCTCGACCCGTCGCGCCGGGCCACGCTGGTGCGCTCCGTGGCGGTGGCGAGCACCTGGGCATCGTGGGTGGCGCTGCGCGATGTGCTGGACCTGCCGGTGGCCGAGGCCGCCGAGCTGATGACGCACACCGTCACCGCCCTGTTGTCGGAGGCGCGCCAGCCGACGTCGTGCTGAGGCCGGTCAGGGCGTCAGACGGTAGAACCGCCAGAACCCGAAGTCCTCGATCGGCAGCACCGACATGTCCGAGAAGCCCGCGTCGAGCGCGTACCGGCGCAGGGTGTCCGCACGCATCACCGTGCCCGTTCCCGCGCTCGGCGGGTGGCTCATGCCGTCCGGCAGGCAGCACGAGATGCTGAAGCCGTACATCAGCCGCTCGACCTCGTCGCCGGGAGCGGTGAACCGGTCGGCGACGGCCTCGTCCATGACGACCATGACCCCGTCGGCCGCGAGTGAGCCGCGCACCGCGGACAGCACCTCGACGGGGCGCGGCATGTCGTGGACGCACTCGAAGGCGAACGCCGCCGTGAAGTGTTCGTCGGGCAGGCTCGCCGCGTCGGTCTCGACGACGGTGATCCGGTCGGCGACGTCGGGGCAGGCCGCGACATTCGTCCGGGCCAGAGCGACGGTCGCCGGATCGATGTCGATGGCGAACAGCCGGGCCTGGGGGTACGCGCGGGCCAGCGCGATCGTGGACCACGCACCGCCACAGCCGATGTCGGCGATCTCCGCGCCCGGTCGGCGCAGCAGCGCGTCCAGGTCCGGCACGGACGCCAGGGCGCCCGGCAGCGCCTTCTCGTACCACGGCCGGTTCATGTCCGCCTGGCTCTCGCGCGCGTCGGCGCCGAGCTGCGCCCAGCTCACGCCGCCGCCGGTGCGGTACGCGTCGAGCAGGGCGGGGAGCTGCACGGACACCCCGGCGAACAAGCGAGCCAGCGGTCCGAGATAGTTGAGACTGTGCTCGTCGGTGAGGACCTCGGCCACCGCCGGCGGAAGAGTGAAGCGCGGCGGATCGCCGTCGTCGACCTCGAGCAGGCCGGTCACCGCCTGCTGCTCGAGCCATTCGCGGGCGTAGCGCGGGGCGGTCCCGGTCCGCGTCGCGAGCTCGTCGGAGGTGGCGGGACCGTCGGTTGCGAGACTGCGGTACCAGCCGAGCCGGTCGCCGAGATAGATCGCGATCAGATCGACGGCGCCGAGCGCGGAGTCGAGAACGCGCTGAGCGACGGTGTCGACGGGGGAAACGGTTTGCGTCACGGTGGGGCCTCCGGAGGAGAGGGACAGGGGTGATTTCGAGAGTCCTCCGGTTCCGGGCGGCGGACAACACCCCCTTGGGTGGCCGAATGTGACATCCCTTCGATCAGATCGAAGGGATGTCACATTCGGCCAGTCCGCACAGCGGGCGCGGGAACCGGACGGGGGCACCGGACGTTCGAGGTCGTGCAACCGGAAGGAGTTCATCGTGCAGATCACTGCCAGTGCCCTGTCCCTCAACGTTCCCGACGTGGCCGCGTCGGCCGACTTCGCGACCCGCCACCTCGGGTTCACCGAGGCGATGGCCGAGGACGGGTTCGTCTCGCTCACCCGCGAGGACGCGGGCTTCAGCCTCGTGTTCCTGCGCACCGGGCTCGGCACCTTCAAGCCCGCGAGCATCGCCGGCGACGCCGGGCAGGGGATGCTCGTCGCGTTCGTCGTCGACGCAATCGACGACGAGTACGAACGACTGCGGGCGGAGGGGATCCCGATCGTCACGCCGATCGAGACCGAGCCGTGGGGCGAGCGGTACTTCCAGATGCGCGACCCGAACGGCATCGTCTACCAGCTCGTGCAGTGGATGGACGAGCCGCACCCGGTGAGCTAGCCGGACGATCGGCCGGCGTGCGCCGCGAGGAACGGTCCGACCACCGACAGCACCTCCGGCGCCGCCGCGATCGTCGTGGCGTGGTCGTATCCCCGGATCACCGCGAGCAGGGCACCGGGTATCTTCCGCGACAGCTCCCGGGTGTCGTCGATCCGTTCGCGGTCCTCCGAACCGACAAACGTCAGCGTCGGCACGTCCAGGGCGGCGAGGTCGGCGTCGTCGATCCCGGGTTCGCGATCCGACCGTCGCATGTACGCGGCCAGGGCGGCGGCGTCGTTCGCCCGGAACGCGGCCTGCGTCGCGGCATCGACGGGCGAACCGAGGTGTTCCGCCCACGCCTCGAGGAACCCGTCGATCCCGTAGTGCCCGAGCACGTCGGCGCATCCCGGGAAGAACAGGCGATCGAACGCTCCGGCCTGCGCGCGGGCGCTGCCGCCGCCCACGGTGAGCGTCCGCAGCCGGCCGGTGTCGCGCACCGCCAGGGACAAGCCGACCCGCGCTCCGAACGAGTACCCGAGGTAGTGCACGCGCTCGGTGCCGGCGGCGTCGAGTACCGCCAGGACGTCCCCGACGATCAGGTCCATCGCGTAGGCGTCGGGGACGTGCGGCTTGTCGCTGCGGCCGTGGCCGCGCAGGTCGGGCAGGATCAGCCGGTACCGCTCGCGCAGGGGGCGCACGTATCCGAATCCCCGCCAGATGGCCGACGACAGGGCGCTGCCGTGCGCGAGCAGCAGCGACGGGCTGCCGGCGCCGGCGTCCGATTCGATCACCGTGAAGGCGATGCGGGTTCCGTCGACGGGGTTGGTCGCGTGGCTCACCGCTCCAGTCTGACCGACCGGGTCACCCCGATGTCGGCCAGGAACCGCTCGTCGTGGCTGACCACCACGAAGGCGCCCCGGTACGCGCGCAGTGCCTGCACCAGATGCGTGAGGCTGGGCAGGTCCAGGTTGTTGGTCGGTTCGTCGAGGAGCAGCAGCCGCGGAGCCGGGTCCGCCGCGAGCAGGGTCGCCAGCGCCGCCCGCAGGCGCTCGCCGCCCGAGAGGGCGGCCACCGGCACGTCCGCGTCGGCGCCGCGGAACAGGAACCGGGCGAGCAGCGCCCGGACCTGCTGCGGCGACTCGTGCGGGGCCCGCAGCGCGACGTTGTCCGCCACCGACAGCGACTCGTCGAAGATGTCCAGCCGCTGCGGCAGCACCGCGAACGGCACCCGGGGACCGGCCGCGACGATGTCGCGCAGCAGCGTCGTCTTGCCCGAGCCGTTGGGCCCGCGCAGCGCGATCCGCTCCGGGCCGACGATCTCGAGCGGCCCTTCGGCGACCCGCACACCGGGATGCACCTCCGTCTCCGGCAGGTCCACCCGGATCTCCCGGTCGTCGCGCACGGTGTCCTGGGCGCGCTCGAGGTTCTCGCGCGCTCCGGCGAGCTTGCCCTCGTGTTCGCGGCGCAGCCGGCCCGCCGACTCCTGGGCCTGCCGCTTGCGGGCCCCCATCACGATCTTCGGCTCCCGCTTGTTCTCGAACATCTTGCGGCCGTAGCGCTCTCGTCGGGCGAGCTTGATGTGCGAGTCGCTCAGCTCGCGTGCCTGCCGACGCACGTCCGCCCGGGCGTCGCGTACCGCGGCCAGTGCCGCGTCCTGCTCGGCCGCGACGATGCGTTCGTACTCGCTGTAGTTGCCGCCGAACAGCCGCAGCCGCCCGTCGCGTACCTCCGCGACGGTGTCGACCCGCTCGAGCAGGTCGCGGTCGTGGGTCGCGACGACGAGCGTGCCGGCGAACTCGCGCAGTGCGTCGTACAGCCGCGCACGGGCCGCCGAGTCCAGGTTGTTCGTCGGCTCGTCGAGCAGCAGGACGTCCGGCTCGTCGAGCAGGCGTGCCGTGAGCGCCAGCAGGACGGTCTCGCCGCCGGACAGGGTGCCGACGGTGCGCTCGAAGTCGCTGGGGGAGGAGACGATTCGTTCGAGACCGAGGCGGTGCAGGGTGGCCAGGGCGCGCTCCTCGATGTCCCATCGCTCACCGACGGCGTCGAAGTCCTCGACGGCGGTCGAGCCGGCCTCGATGCGCCGCAGCGCCGCGCGCACGGTATCGATGCCGAGGACGGCGTCGACGGCGCGGTGTGACTCGAGGATGACGTCCTGTGGCAGCCGCAAGACCCGGCCGCGCACCGTGACGGAGCCCCGGGTCGGCTGGATCTCGCCCGACATAATCTGCAGCAGAGTCGATTTGCCGGAACCGTTGCGTCCGACGAGTCCGGTGCGCCCCACGGGGAGGGTGGTGTCGAGGCCGTCGAACACGGCGGTGCCGTCCGGCCAGGCGAAGGTCAGGTCCGACAGGGAAAGGCCCGAGGGCGGGGACGGGTGTGACATGGCTGCTCCCGGAGTAGGTGACGGTACCGCGCGCAGGTGCGGCGCGGCGGGCGAAACCTCTACAGGAGCAACGGTCTTCTCCGATCGACGGGAATGTGACAGGAACCGACGGTAGAACAGCGTCCGTCGGGCCGGCAACCGATTTTCCCGAATCGGGGGCCGTGTCACTACAGGCAGCATGTACGCAACGTGCGGGCGGCAGTGGACGACGGCACCGTCCGGCTTCGGGCATGATCGTTGCTGTGCCACTCCTCCGACGCCGACCGGTTCCGCTCCTGTTGACCGTCGCCGCCGCGCTGGCGGCCGCCGGGTGTTCCTTCGGGCCCGACCAGCCCGAGACGGTCGTGGGGGAGTTCGCCGCGGCGGTCGAGGCCGGCGACGTCCGGGCCGCGGCGGAGCTCACCACCGATCCCGCGGCGGCGGCCGCCACGATCGACGGCGTGCTCGAGGGGCTCGGCGGGGTCCGGCCCGACCTCGACCTCGCCGGCACGGGCGACGGCGGCACCTTCGAACTCGACGTCGCGTGGACCTTCGCCGAGGGCCGGGACTGGTCGTACCGCACGTCCGGCAGTGCCGTGGACGTCGACGCGGAGGGCTGGCGCATCGAGTGGGACCCGGCGGTGCTGGCCCCGGGCCTGACCGCCGACACCACGCTGAGCTACACGACGACCGTCGGCCCGCCGCCGTCCGTGCTCGACCGTGGCGGGCAGCCGATCCTCGAACAGCAGGTCGTGACGCTGGTGAACCTCGATGCCACCGCCGACCCGGCGGCCGTCGCGCCGCTGCTCGCGGGCGCCGCCCCCACCGTCACCGCCGAGTCGCTCGCCGCCGACGTCGCCGCGGCGGCGGGCAAGCCCGTGACCGCGGTGACCCTCCGCGACGCGGACATCGCGCCGATCGAGGCGCAGCTCGCCGCGCTGCCCGGCGTGACCCTCGTCCGGCAGACCCGGCTGCTGACGGTCGACCGCGCGCTCGCGTCCCCGGTGCTCTCCGGGCTGGGGGAGCTGTGGCAGCAGGGCCAGGACGCGTCCGCCGGCTGGGCCGTGCAGTCGGTGTCGGAGGACGGCAGCGCCCGCCGCGTCGCCGGTGCCGACGGTCCGCCCGCACCGGACCTGCAGACCACGCTCGACCTGGGTCTGCAGACCCGCGCCGAGGCGGTGCTGGCCTCGGTGCCGCAACCGGCGGTGATCGTCGCGGTCGAACCGTCCACCGGGGCGGTACGCGCGATGGCGCAGAACGCCGCCGCCGACGCCGAGGGACCGGTCGCGCTGACCGGGCTGTATCCGCCCGGTTCCACGTTCAAGACCGTCACCACCTCGGCCGCCCTGCAGTCCGGGGCCGTGACCCCCGACACGGTGGTGCCGTGCCCCGGGACGGCGAACATCGAGGGCCGCGTCATCCCCAACGACGACAGCTTCGACCTCGGCCCGGTCCCGTTGCACACGGCCTTCGCCTTCTCGTGCAACACCACGATGGGCCGGCTCGCGGTGGGATTGCCGGCGGCCGCGCTCACCGACGCGGCCCTGCAGTTCGGGCTCGGGGTCGACTACGTCACGCCCGGACTGGTCACGGTCACCGGCAGCGTGCCCGAGGCGCAGACCCCGGCGGAGCGCGTCGAGTCCGCGATCGGCCAGGGCCGGGTGACGGCGTCACCGTTCGGTATGGCGCTCGTGGCGGCGTCCATCGCGCACGGGTCGACGCCGCTGCCGATGCTCGTCGAGGGCCGGCCCGCGGTGGCCGATCGCACCCCTGGTGCCGCGCCGGCGGAGGCCACTTCCGCGTTGCGGACGATGATGCGGGAGACTGTGACGGGTGGAACCGCGAGCACGCTGCGGGACATCCCCGAACTCGTCGGTAAGACGGGGACGGCAGAGTACGGTGATGGCACCGGCGCCCACGGTTGGTTCGTCGGCTCGCAGGGAGACCTCGCGTTCGCGGTTTTCGTTGCGGGAGCGGGCAGTTCGGCGCCGGCAGTGGACGTGGCGGGACGCCTGCTGAGGGGGTGATGCGCGGCTTGTGGCGCAATCGTGATCGCATCGTAGGCAGGGCGTGCTTGTTACTGAAGTGACAGAAGTGAAGGTTGGTCGTTATGGGTTTTCGGGACTGGCGCAGGGGGCGCGGCCGCGTGACAGCCCTGGTCTCCGTCGTGGTTCTCGCGGCCGGCATGGCGTCGTGCGTGTTCGATGAGCCCCGGAGCGATGCGCAGCGACTCGTCGACGACTTCGTCGCGGAACTGAACGAGGGCGACGCCGCCGGCGCCGCCGCGCTCACGTCGTACCCGAACGCCGCCGAGGCGTCGATCCGGCAGATGTTCGAGGGCATGAAGGACGGCAGCGTCGACTACGACGTCGCCCAGTTCGTCGAACTCAACGAGCAGACGGGGTTCTTCACCCTCGGCGCCGACTGGAACTTCGGGCCCGGCAAGGACTGGGGATACCAGGTGGACGGCGTGGCGAAGAACCTCGCCGTCGGCTGGCGGATCTCCTGGGACCCGCAGGTGCTGGTGCCCGACCTGAACCGGACCCGCACCGTGCACCACGTGCGCACCGACGCCGCGCCGCCGAAGATCTTCGACCGCACCGGTCGGTTGCTCATGGCCGAGCAGACCATCAACGCCGTGGTCGTCGATCCCGCCCTCGTGCCCGACCCGGTCGACACCACGACGCGGCTGGCGAAGGTGCTCGAACCCGTCGCCCCGGTCATCACCGCCGACCTGCTGCAGCGCAACCTCGCGGCGAGCCCCGGGGCGCGCATCACCGCGGTGAAGCTGCGCGACCAGGACTACCAGTTCCTCGAGGACGAGATCGTCCCGATCCCCGGCGTGGTCGTCGTCAAGACCCCGACGCTGATCAGCGCGGACCGGCGGATCTCCACGCCGCTGCTCGATCCGCTGCGCGCGGCCTGGCAGCTCGAGCGGGACGCCACCGCCGGGTGGGCCGTCACCCTCGAGGAGCCCGGCGCCGACCCGGTGCAGGTCGCCGGCTTCCAGGGCCCGCCGCCGCCGGACCTGCAGGCGGCCCTCGACGCGCACGTCCAGCTCGCCGCCAAGGAAGCGGTGGTCAGCGTGGGCACCCCGGCGGCGATCGTGGCGATCCAGCCGTCCACCGGCGGCGTCCTGGCCCTGGACGTGAACAACTGGGCGATGGAACTCGGCCCCGTCGCCTCGCGCGGGCTGTACCCGGCCGGGCAGACGCTGGATCCGGTGCGGCTGGCCGCGGGCCTGGACCGGGGCGTCGACCCGGCCTCGGTGAGCGCCGACGATCTGGCCGACACCGCCCGTCGGCTCGGGCTCGGGCTGGACTACGAGGTCCCCGGCTTCGACTTCGAGACCGCGCAGATCGGGGAGAACCGGTCCGGGGTGGTGCAGTTCTCGGGTTCGGACGGCGGCGGGGAGGCGCTCCTCAGTCCGTTCGGTGCTGCGCTGCTCGCCGCGTCCGTCGCGCGGGGGGAGGCGCCGTTGCCCGCGATCGTGCAGGGCAAGCCCGCGAGGGTGGGGGAGGCCGCCGAGCCGCTGCCGACGCACGTGACCGACGCGCTGCGCGCCGCGATGGCCGAGAACGTGCGCAGCGGCCCGGCGTCGTTGCTGAAGGGGCACCCCGGTCTGTCCGGCATCGCGGCCGCGAGCGGTGACGACCGCTGGTTCTACGGGTACACCGGCGACCTGGCGTTCGCGGTGTTCGTCGCAGGCGCCGACGGCGGAGACCGCGCGGTGAAGATGGCCGACATGTTCCTGCGGGAGCTGGGCAAGCCGCCCACCGACCGCTGAACCCCGACGGCACGAATGCCGACAAGCGGGCCGGTCGCCGCGGTATTCGACGCGGAGACCGGCCCGGGGCGCGGTGGCGTCGGGATGTGGCCACACCCGTCATGGGGCGGCGGACTTGTGGAGGCCTTCCACGCACCGAGGGGCGGGCGGTCGCCGGATGCCCGCACGGAGGAAGGAGGTACCGTCCTAGCTCACTCGCTTCTCATCTGTGCGTAACCTCCGGTTGCGTAACCTGCGCTAGCGTCGCCTCATGGCGATTTCGGAGGTCGCGGACTACGCCCACTTGACCGGGGCGGATATCGAGGCGCTGGGCGTCGAGTTCGACGCGATCCGGCGTGATATCGAAGCGTCGCGTGGCGAGCGTGATGCCCGGTACGTGCACACCGTGATCCGCCTGCAGCGGTCCCTCGAAATCGGTGGTCGCGTGGTGTTGTTCGCGAGTGTGTTCCCGCCGGCCTGGCTTGCCGGCACGGCGATGCTCGGCACCGCCAAGATCATCGAGAACATGGAGCTCGGCCACAACATCATGCACGGCCAGTGGGATTGGATGAACGATCCGGAGATCCACTCGTCGTCGTGGGAATGGGACATCGCCGGCGTGTCGGCGCACTGGAAGCAGACCCACAACTACATTCATCACAAGTACACCAACGTGCTCGGGATGGACGACGACGTGGGCTACGGCCTGCTGCGCGTCACCCGCGATCAGCGCTGGCGGCCGTGGAGCGTCGGCAATCCGGTCTACAACCTGGTGCTGCAGCTGTTCTTCGAGTACGGCGTGGCGTTCCAGCACTTGGAGCTGGGCAAGGTGACCGAGGGCGGTGTCGATCGTGTCGAGTTCATGCGCCGATGCCGCGAGGTGGCCGGGAAGGTCGGCAAGCAGACCGCCAAGGACTATGTTCTCTACCCGGCCCTGACCGGCCCGGCGTTCCTGCCCACGTTCACCGCGAACCTGGCGGCGAACATGATCCGCAACGTCTGGTCCAACATGGTCATCTTCTGCGGGCATTTCCCCGACGGCGCGGAGAAGTTCACCACGGCCGATCTGGACGACGAAACGCGGGGGCAGTGGTACCTGCGTCAGATGCTCGGCAGCGCGAATTTCGAGGCGGGGACGGTCATGGCATTCCTGAGCGGCAACCTCTGCTACCAGATCGAGCATCACCTGTTTCCCGATCTGCCGAGCAACCGGCTGCGCGAGATTTCCGTGCGGGTGCGTGCGCTGTGCGAGAAGTACGACCTGCCCTACACAACCGGATCGCTGCCCGTTCAGTACCTGAAGTCCTGGCGCACCATCGCCAAGCTGGCGCTGCCGAACCAGTTCCTTCAGGCGACCGCCGACGACGCGCCCGAGACCGCGTCGGAACGCAGGTTCGCCGATCCGAAGCCGCGGATCGACCCGGTCACGGGCAGTCGCCGCGGGCTGTTGACAGCACTTCGCGATCGTGCGGGAGTCTGACATCGCCAGGAGGCGTAACTCGAGCACGGGCGACCTCGCCGATCCGTTCGAGAATCTCGGCGCAGAAATGCCCATCGCGCCCGGCATTGGCCCGTGTGGTCAGGACGAGAGGTCGACACCCCAGGCATCGGCGCCGATCCCCTGGAGGGCTGGATGCGGCAGTGCGCCGTTCGACCGGTCCGAACAGTCGGTGGCGGGCAGTGTCGGTCGCCGAGACCGATGCGGTGGTCTTGCCGACATCGACACGACGATCGTGGACGGTGTGACGGGAGCGGCATGCACAGACACAACCTCCGGACGGGTGTCGGAGTGCATCTGAAAACTCGAGACGAGGTCATGCCGTGCGGGCGAGTCGGCGTGAGAGCCTCTTGAGCGTAGCGACGTGCACCATCGCCTCGTAATGGTCGGGGCGGGTCTCGTAGTCGCGCCCACAGCGGCGGTGCTTGTACAGCCAGGCGAGGGTCCGCTCGACCACCCACCGCCGCGGCAGAACCGCGAAGCCGCGCACATCGTCGTTGCGTGTGACGATCTCCACGCCAAGGGACAGCACGCTTTTCGCCCACCGCACGAGCCATCCCGCATAGCCGCCGTCGGCCCCCACGAGCGCGATCCTCGAGAACCGGTCCCGCAGCACGACCAGCAGCCGGTGGGCGCCGTCCCGGTTCTGGATACCCGCGGCGGTGACCACCACCGCCGACAGCAGCCCGGCCAGCAGAATCGTGCCGACAGGCTGCGCGTCCACTGTCACCCGCGCCGCATGTGGTTATCGGAGCTGGGAATCGACACTGTGTTGATCCGGTGTTGTTGCAGTAGAGCAGAATTCGCGAAGTTCGGTACGGAGTTCGTCGGCGCGGTCGCGGGCGGCGGTCGAGATCGGGCTCTGCTGCGCGGCGGCGACGCTCGACACGCGGGTCGGCGCGTACCGCTGCGGTGTGCAGTTCCTCGACCCGGCGTGCCCGAGCCCGCTCGTCCACATCGGCGGCGATACGCTCCAGGATCGCCGCCACCCGTGTCAGGTCGACGACGACGTGGCCGTGGATGGGCCAGTCGCCGGCAGGGCGCAGGTTCACCGGGGGCGGGCAACTGTGCTGCTCGAGATGTTCCAGCCAGGATGCACACCGGCGTGTCCAGCCCACCTCGTCGGACAAGCGGTCGGCGACCAGGGCGCGCCCGTCCAGTTCAGTGTCCTCGCTGGTATCCGGATCTTCGACTCCCCGCTCCGGCGTGAAACGCTGCGGGCGGATTTCTCGAGCCGCAGCGTCCCGCCGGAGCGCCTCCTTCCGGGCCGTTGCGGATCACCTGGCCATACCCGTGACGATCAGTCGTCAACCCCGCTGCCGGCGGCAGGAGTCGACAGGAGGGAGCCCCGCCGACTTGCGCGTCGCGACGGGGCCCAGCCGCCAGCCGGGGTGGGAGCGGCCAAGGTCAACCCTATGCCCGGTGCCCACTGGTCGCCACGTCGCCGGGCGCGGGCGTCCATGTCAGGGGGTGGGGATATCGACCGAGTCCGGCGGCCGTGCCGGCCCGGCATCCGAACGTAGACGACCCCGTCGGAGCCAGGCTGACGAGCATGCACTCCGACGGGGTCTCGGTCGCCGTCCGGATGGCAGGCGACGGCCTTGACGAGGATGATAATCCGGCCGAGGCGCCCAATGGCGATAATCAGCCGTTCCCGTCGGATCCTGGGGCCGTGCAGGAGCGGAAGACACCTGCCACAAGATCAGCACGGGTCGCAGCGGCGGAAGAGCCGGCATTCGGCGTGTCGGCAATTGCTATTACGTCAGTTTTGGCCGTAGAGCCTACTTCCCAACATATTTGGCCGCGCTGATGTAGCCGTATGATCGCATCGGATGCATTGAATGCGTCGCACAATTTCGGGACTTTGTGGTCGTCGGCTCAGGGCGGTCTCGGGAGCAGCAGACCGACACCGCCGGCGAGGCTGAGGACGGTTCGGGCGTGGTTGGCTCGGGTCCACACCCGCCGGTAGTTCGGCCACTGCTCGGCCCGGTCGCCGGCCAGCCGGTTGTTCAGGGGCACGTTGATCGCCATCGTCGAGAGCCATCCGGCCAGGTACGCCACCGCCCCGGCGATCCGGAGAGGTGCGTGGGCCCCGGGTTCGGCGAGCGCCGCGGCGGCGGTGACCGCGCAGGCGGCCGAGGCGAACACGCCGTCGCGGGCCGAAGGCATCCACCATCACCGACGGAGGTGGGGACGGCACACGTCGACCCGTACCAGCGCCCCGTCCTCGTCGAGAAGGGGCGCACCACGGCCTCCGAGCGCACGTCCGCATCGTCGGTGTCGGTGAGCACCAGGCACCGCGGCGCCCGGGTGGACGAGGTCCGGGCCCGGCACAGCGCGGCGCCACTACCGTCGGGCAGTCACGCCTCGAGGACCACCACGGCAGGATGCCGTCGCGCGAGCTGCGTTGTGGCGTCGACCGCGGTGGCCGCCTGCCCGACAATCTCGAGATCCGGTTCGGCGGCGACCAATCCGATCAACCCGCGACGGACGATCTCATACCCGTCGACTACAAACACGGAGTGCATCGCAGGGCCTGTCGCCTTTTCGTTCCGATGAGCGTTCCGGTACGGACGGGTTCGAGGTCGGACCCCCGGTATTGCATCAGAAATGAACGCCGGGCGCAGCGTGACCGGGCCGTCCGCGAAGCGGTCGGTGGCGGGGGCCGAAGCCGGCGGTGCACGATTGCACGGAGGCGCCGATGTCGGTGACGGCCCGGCGCGCCCACGCCCGGCAGCGAGAAGCTGCGGACCGACGCCGACGGGCCCCTCCGCCGGTGCGGGTGGGACCAGACCCGCAGCCTCATCACCGCACTCGACACCGTGGAGCTGCACACACTGCTGTCGAGCCCGCTGCCGCCGGACCCTCGCACCCCTCGCGGTCGTCGGCGGACTGCCCATCGAGGAACACGGGGTGCCGGGCCGGACGCACCGATCGAGCAAATGTTCGACCCGGTGAGCGCCCAAGAACTCGACGGAGCGATGCGCTGCACCAACGGGGGAGGTGCTCACCGGCCTGGCCACCCTGGCACGCACGACGGGTGGGAACGGAATTGTCCCCTCCCACCGCCGGGCGGTACCGAGAAGGGCGTGGCGTGGCTGATCGCCCACCGGGCACCCGCAGTCGGCCGAATCCTCGCCCTCGCGGCCAGTAGATCGTTCCCGAGGGGCCCACCCCCTCCGGATCCGGCACCCAAGACTGACCATCGGTGAACTTTCGGCGCCAACGGTCGAAGGGGGTGGCGCCAGGGGCGCGTCACCCGGGGTGCGCAGATGACGCGTACGCTCACCACCTCTCCCGTCCGCGAGGCGGGCGGGCGAATCGTCGCGCCGGCGATCGTCGCCGGTGGGATATCGGTGACCGACCATGAGCGCCGCGGTCGAGCTGCTCGCGCGTCACGTAGGTGCGCCCACCGGCAGAGTCGGGGCGCCGACCCGGTCGGCCTCGAAGCCGTGTACGGCCAGAAGTTGTCCACGCGGTGGCGGGTGCGTACCACCTCACCGCAGGTAGCGTGGACTCGGAAGCGGTCGCCGTCGCGCGGCCGACGACCGCACTTTCGTCGGGAGATTGTCATGAACATCATCGAAGACACGACCCGTGCCGTCACCCGCACCGCGGACCTCACCACCGCCGCGCTGGGAGCCGTGGGCGGAGGCTTCATCGGAGGAACCCTCGGGGTGGTCAAGGGCTTGTTTCAGGGCACCGCCGCCGGCCTTCGTGGCGGAGCCGGCCTGGGCGTCCTGGCGGTGGACAAGGCCCGGGGCGCCGCGTCCGGGGCCGAGGCGAGGCCCGCCGCGGGCCCGACGGTCGCCGGCACGTCCACACCGCCGTCCCCCACC